>CAYXQZ010000006.1:12750-45702 GCA_964466415.1 uncultured Paludibacter sp. | reverse complement strand
AATCGATTTTCGATTACAAATTTTCCCCCGATTATGATGCTGCCAACGTGGAAGCCATGAAAGTGCGCCTGAATTTTATTCTGGAGCAATTGAAGTAGTCCGGCACCGCTGCTATAAAATCCTTCGCTTCGCTCACGATGACAAAGGCGCATTGTTTTGCCCAATGCGGGATAAATGGCGCCCAATCCAACCCAATCCATCCGTGATTTAACTAGTACGATTCAATTATAAGTTGTTTATTACTTGTATAAACTTGTATTTGCTTGTATAAACTTGTACCAACTTGTATGTTCTTGTATACAAGAATATACAAGTAAGTAGTTGATTTATAATTGAAAAGCTGACATTATCTTTGCATCATGCAATTCGAAAAAGGAATTGTGTGATGCATTTTTTTTTGTTCAGACTTAAAAACAATTATCAATAGTAACAACATGAGAAATACAACAAGATCACCACCTGTTTTTTAAGGAAAAGAACCCAGCGGGTTCGTATATTTATAGTTATTACGGTATGTTGTAATTTGTACGACCCCGATGGGGGTCGAATTAAAAGACAAAACCAAATTCGATGCTATAAACATGTAATGCCTCTGGCATTAAAAAAATAGAATTATAAAACTCTTTATTCCCCGCCATTTATCCCGATTCTTATATCGGGAGGGGTTTGGGGCAAAAATCAAATAATAAAAAGATGAAAAAGATAAAAAACCGTTGCCTAAGAGGCAATAAATTCACAATGATTTTTAATAAAATAACAAACAAATTTTTTACAAAACAGACAGATGGCAGAGTTTAATTCTTTGACCTTCGGAACAATTTCCGGACGTCATGGTAGCGCCGTTGCTACCACAACGAAAAACGGCAAAAGTATTTTGAAAGTATTTCGTAAATCGGTTGATGCAAAAACCGATAAACAAGTGGCTCACCGTACCAAGTTTAGCTACACAATAGCTGCTTTAAACCCAGTTCGTGATTTGCTTAATATTACTTTCAAAGCTAAGGGAGGGTATAATTATGGTTTTGCGTTGGCAATGAAAAATGCTGTTAAGGGCGATCCGTCTAACTTCAGTATTGATTATAGTCAGTTGCATTTTGCCGAAGGTAGTTTAGTGCCAGCCAAAGGTTTGGTAATATCAAAACTGACTACAGGGAACCTACAGGTGGAGTGGAATACTTCAAACATTTCGGACAAAGTAACAGCAGGCGCCAAAGCCAACGAAGGAGTGAATTTGGTGCTTTACAATGAAACTGAGAAAGAGGCAATGTTTGTGGAAAACTGCGTTGATCGCATTGTAGGAGTTGCTGAGGTTGAGTGTCCCGATTATTGGAAAACCAATATTGTGCATTGCTGGATATTTTTTAGCAGAGCCGATGGTAAACTTAATTCCAATAGTGGATATGTTGGGAGCCAAGTGCTGTAAAAACAATCAACCTTTATTTTAATTATTAAATCCCGCTACTCATTAAGTTGAGTGCGGGATTTTTAACTTGTGCGACCCATCGCAGCTCGGTTTTTTATGCGTAAGTCCGCACACACAATCAGTTAATCCTTTACCCAGTAGGATGCGTGGCATAAATTTTTCGATACGTGCAATGCGAGTAGCAGGCTGCTTAGCTTCCGAAAAATGGTAAATATAAGCTTTCTGTCGGCCTGGAGTGAGCGATTCAAAAGCAGCCTTGAACTGGTGGTCGGTTTCAAAAATTTGAATCAACTCTACTGGCAATGTTAAATCTTCGGGCTTAACCACGGGAACTTTTAGACCAGCTTTTTGCACTTCCACTGCCTCATAAATATACGTTTTTATTGTTTGTTCGATGGCTGCTATTTGGTCAACAGAAGTAAATTTTATATACCTGAACTCTTGTGAGTTTTCGCTGGGCGCTGTAAGAATTCCTGCATGGTCGGATAGCAAAGTACCCTTAAAAAACGATAGTACGCAACTTTCCTTAAAAGCATTGACAGCCAAAATATTGGCGTTGTTGTGGCAATATATAGGACCTCGCCATTTATACTCCTCTACCAAATTACAATCGAGTACTATTGTGCGCAAATACAACATTTCCTGTTGCCAGCGGGGAGCATTTTCATAAAATAAATCAACCTGTGGGTTCATAGTGTAAATTATTGTGATATTACACCTTGAAACAAATAAATCGTAAAATAAGTTCGCAAGCTTCAAAGGTATGGATGTTTTAGAAATGGTAAAAGTGTCAATTTGTTTGACTCACTCACTTACAAATTAGGGCTTTTCTGAACCATAATTCAGTACAAGTAAACCCTTCAAAAGTGATTGTGTCAACTAAATAAAGAATCAAAAAAAATTGTATCTTTGCATTTCGATAATTAAAGTAAAAGCAGGAATTCTGTCGTCAGTAGTCTAATATCCGTTGGCAATAAATTAATAAAAATGAAAAAAATTATTACCGTAGTTGGTGCACGTCCACAGTTTATAAAGGCAGCCACGTTGAGCCGTCAGTTTCAAGTACAGGGTATTGACGAAAAAATAATTCATACAGGTCAGCATTTCGATGCCAATATGTCGGATGTGTTTTTTCAGGAAATGGAAATACCGAAGCCGGCATATCAGTTGGATATTCATGGTGTGTCGCATGGGGCAATGACTGGCCGTATGCTCGAAGGGATTGAACATATTCTGCAAATAGAAAAGCCTGAGGGAGTTATGGTTTTTGGTGATACCAATTCTACCTTAGCTGGTGCGTTGGCAGCTGCCAAATTGCATATTCCGGTAATTCACGTAGAGGCTGGTTTGCGTTCGTTCAATATGCGTATGCCCGAGGAAATTAATCGCATACTCACCGATAGGATTTCGAACGTATTGTTTTGCCCTACCGATACAGCAGTTGAAAATTTGAAGCGCGAAGGTTATGATACAATGCCTATTCAAATTATCAAAAATGGCGATGTTATGCAGGATGCAGCTATGTATTATGCACAAAAAGCACAATTAAAATCGGATATAATCCGAAAAATTGGTGTAAATAAATTTGTGTTAGCCACTATTCACCGACAAGAGAATACCGATAATCCAGATAATTTGAAACAAATTATTGATGGATTGACCGAAATTAATAAACACGTTCAAGTTGTAGTTCCTTTGCATCCGCGTACGCGTAATATTTTGGCTCAAAACTACCGTTTACCCGATTTTACAATTATCGATCCTGTGGGTTATTTCGATATGATAATGTTGCTCAAGAACTGCGATATGGTGATTACAGATAGTGGTGGCGTACAAAAGGAAGCATTTTTCTTTGGAAAACATTGCATTACATTGCGCGAACAAACCGAATGGGTTGAATTGGTTAAAAACGATTACAACCGCTTGGTAGGTAGTGATAAAAACTTGCTTGCCGAAGCGTTTACTTACTTCAAATCAAAAACGTCCGATTTTAGTCTGGATTTGTACGGAAAAGGAAAAGCTGCCGAAAAAGCAGTGGAAGTAATTGCGGAATTGTAACAAATTTATGCTTTTCTATTAACCAAATATATGCCGGTTAATACCAATACTGCTCCCGATAATTCGCTGATTGTTAGTGTTTCGCCTAATACAGGCAAGGCAAAAATGGCAGTGAAAACTGACTGGCTCAATAAACTGACTGAAGCTATAGTCGGTTTTATATGCCCCAATGCTTGATTGATACTGAGCCACCCTATTACCTGTGGAATAAGTCCAAGAATTATTAAATAAAGCCACGAGTTAGTACTGTAGCCTGTTAATTGTGTGTTGCTTATCAAACAAATTACGCCTAGCATAACAGTGCTCGAAATCATTGAAATGGTAGTGAAAGTAAAGGTGTCGAGTCCTACACGTCCTTTCCTAACAGTAAGTAAATATGCTCCATAAAACACACTGGCAATTATCGAAAGTATATTTCCTTTAGTAAGTGAGAGGTCAGAAACACTCCGAATGCCAACAATAATTCCAACTCCAATCATTGAAATTAGCGTGCCTATCCAGAAGATTTTACCTGGTTTTTCGCGTAAAAAAAGCAGCGAGCCAATGCCTACCCAAACAGGAGCAAGATTAGCCAATAATGTTGATACCGAAGCTTTTGATAATAAAATGGAGGTGTTCCAAAGGGCAATATCCGTAGCAAAAAGTGCACCGCATAGTATGGCAATTGTTATTCCTTTTTTATCAGTAAGCGGTTTACGGAAGTAGAGCCAAACCGGAATTATGCCAATGGTGCCAAATAACATGCGGTAAAAAGCTGACCCCAGGCCACTCACATCGGCTAATTTTACCAAAATTGCCGACCACGAAATGCATAAAACGCCTGTGAGTAATAATAAGTAATGTACCCAGTTTTGTTGTTTTGCGTTACCAACCATACTTTAGTCTAATTTATAACCAAAGCTTTTGAGTTTCATGTCCTTATTGCGCCAGTCTTTTTCAACTTTCACATAAAGTTCGAGAAAAACTTTTTTGTCGAAAAAGGTTTCCATGTCTTTGCGGGCTTCGGTGCCTACTTTTTTGAGCGATTTACCACCATGGCCTATGATAATACCTTTTTGTGAGTCACGTTCGGCATAAATTACAGCATTGATCCGAATTAACCTATCATCCTCCTGAAATTGTTCCACTTCCACTTCCACCGAATAAGGAATTTCCTTTTCATAATTCATTAAAATTTTTTCACGAATTATTTCGGTAACAAAAAAACGTGTCGGTTTATCGGTGAGTTGATCTTTGTCGAAAAACGCAGGCGATTCAGGTAAAAGGTCTTTTATACGTTTGAAAAGTGGATCAATATTAAATTTTTCCAATGCTGAAATAGGATAAATTTCGGCTCTTGGCAATAATTCTTTCCATTTTTCGACCAATACAATCAGTTTTTCCTCGTCAATTAAATCAATTTTATTAATGATAAGAATGAGAGGAGCAGGGTTGAGGTTTACTTTTTCAACAAAGTCAGCATTTTTTTCGTTCGAGTCAAAAACATCGGTTACATAAAGCAGTACATCGGCATCGGTAAGTGCCGAACGCGAAAAATTGAGCATCGATTCCTGTAAGCGGTAATTTGGTTTCAATACGCCAGGAGTATCCGAATATACAATTTGAAAATCTTCGCCATTTACTATTCCTAATATGCGGTGACGGGTGGTTTGCGCTTTCGATGTAATTATCGAAATTCGTTCTCCAACAAGCGCATTCATTAATGTTGATTTCCCAACATTTGGATTGCCTACAATATTTACAAAACCTGATTTATGCATTTTCTAACTTCTATTTTCAAATTTCTAACTTCAATGTGCAAAGATACAACAAATTAAGGATATAGTGAATTTGCATCAAAGTATCATACTTTTTTATTACTTTTGACGTTATTTACTTTTGTGTTATTTTTTATATTGAAGTATGCAATTTAATAAATTAATAGATTTTTCGCGCCATTTTAGGTTGGTGTTTATAGTAATTGGTGCAACAATAGTTGTTGTATCTACTCTATTTACCAATAAGTTAGCCAAATCACTTGCTTTGGAGGAGCAGAAAAAAATTGAGATTTGGGCTCAAGCTACCCGTCAGTTTATATTAGCCGATCAGGATACAAATATTGATTTTATTCTCAGTATAATCGAAGGCAATTCAACAATTCCGGTTGTAATTGTCGACGAGAAAGACCATTTGTTGCATTCGCGCAATATTGTTGAACCAACCAAAAATATTGAGGAATTTTATAAAAACAAAATTACTGATTTAAAGTCGAATCGCGAGGCAATAGTTGTGGATTTGGGCAATGCTAAGCAATATATTTATTATGATGATTCACTGTTGTTGAAACAGTTATATTATTTTCCATATATTCAATTAGGGGTTATCGTCATCTTTCTTTTTATCTCGTTTTTTGCATTTTCGAGTACTAAAAATGCCGAACAAAACCGAGTTTGGGTTGGGCTTTCCAAAGAAACAGCACATCAACTTGGTACACCTATATCTTCGTTGCTTGCTTGGGTCGATTTGTTGAAAGCGCGTTATACAGAGGATAAATTAATTCACGAAATGTCCAAGGACGTTAATAGATTGCGCATTATTGCCGAGCGTTTTTCGAAAATTGGTTCTGCTCCCGATTTGAATTTGGTGAGTTTAAATGATGCATTAAGCAATGCTGTTCAATATATTAACAATCGATCATCACAAAAAGTAGCCATCGAGTGTCATTTTAATGATGAAAACCCTATTTTTGTACATCTTAATGTTCCTCTTTTCGAATGGGTTGTTGAAAATTTATGTAAAAATGCCATTGATGCTATGGATGGTGTAGGTAGAATTGATTTGTTTGTAAATCACAAAGACAATGACATTGTAATTGATGTGCAGGATACCGGAAAGGGAATTGAACGCAATAAATACAAAACAATTTTTTCGCCTGGCTTTACTACCAAAAAGCGTGGTTGGGGATTAGGTTTATCATTAGCAAAACGCATAATTGAGAGTTATCACGATGGAAAAATTTATGTAAAACAATCCGAAATAGGCAAGGGAACGACTTTTAGAATTGAATTAAAAGTAAAATAACAATAAAATTGATGTTTAAAAATAGCTTAAAACCCAGAATATGAGCATTGTATGTTTGATTTTGCATTTTTAAGTAAAATAAAAACAGAAATTATTTTATATGTTATCAGTTTTTTGTACCTTTGCACGGTTTTAATTATTGGGTAATATATGTCGAAATTTGAACTGTACAATGTTGTTTTAAAGGACTTAAGCACCGAATCACGTGTTTATGAATATCTATTGGATGATGTGTATTTCTCAAAAATTGATAGTCCCGAAGTTCAAAAGGGAATTGTAAAAGCAAAAATTACAGTTCAAAAAAAGATTAACTCCTTTGAATTGAACTTTGTACTTGATGGATTTGTTTTAGTACCTTGCAATAGATGTTTGGACGATTTGGAACAACCTATTCATTACAAAGAGAAATTGCAAGTTAAATTTGGCAGTACATTTTCGGAGGAAGATGAGATTGTAATTATTCCAGAATCGGATGGAGCAATCAATGTAGCTTGGTTTTTATACGAATTTATAGTATTGAATATTCCTATAAAACATGTACATGCACCAGGCGAATGTAATAAAACAATGGTTACCAAGCTCAAAAAGCATATTTCACGATCAAAGGACGATGATGAAGTAGAATCAGTTTTTGAAGATGATGATTTAGAAGTAGAAGACACAGCAACTGACCCGCGATGGGACGGTTTACAAAATATAATAGATAACAATTAATTAATAAAGAAAAATGGCACATCCTAAGAGAAAACAATCGAAAACCCGTACAGCGAAAAGAAGAACTCATTATAAAGCTGAAGCTCCAACATTGGCAACTTGCTCAAACTGTGGCGCATCTCATATTTACCACACTGTTTGTGGCGAATGTGGTTACTACAGAGGTAAATTAGCTGTTGAAAAGCTAGCTACTGTTTAAAATATACAAGTGTCAGTTTATACCGACATTTGAAAATCTATAAGCCCTTAGTTTTAAACTTTGGGCTTAGTTTTTATGTAATTTAACAACTTTTTTTATGTCTCAAATTCGTGCAGCTATTACTGGAGTAGGAGGATATGTTCCTGAATATATTCTTGATAACCATGAACTTAGTAAAATGATGGATACCAACGATGAGTGGATTACCACGCGTGTAGGTATTAAGGAACGTCGAATACTCAAAGAACCCAATACTGGAACATCATATTTGGCAGCTAAAGCTATCGAAGACTTGTTTTCGAAAACAGGTACTAAACCCGAAGAAATTGATTTAATTGTTTGTGGTACTACAACCCCCGATCATATTTATCCTTCGTGTGCTTCAATGGCAGCCGAAAAAGTGGGAATTAAAAATGCATTGGCATTTGACCTTCAAGCTGCTTGTTCAGGTTTTATTGTAGCACTTAGTACGGCTACAAGTTTTATTGAATCGGGCAAATACAAAAAAGTATTGGTGCTAGGTGCCGAAAAAATGTCATCAATCACAGATTATACCGACCGAACTACAGCTCCACTTTTTGGCGATGGTGCTGGTGTGGTATTACTTGAACCAACTACCGAAGATTATGGTGTAATTGATTCGCTTATTTTTACCGATGGTGTGGGTATGAAACACTTACATATCAAATCAGGTGGTTCGGCTATTCCTAGTACGAAAGAAACTATTGAACAAGGATTACAATATACTTATCAAGAAGGTCAGAACGTGTATAAGTATGCTGTTACTAATATGGCAGGCGTTTCGGGCGATATAATGGATAAAAATAATTTGACAGCCGATGATGTTGCTTGGCTTATACCACATCAAGCAAACTTACGTATTATCGATGCAGTTGTTAATCGCACCAAAGTAGATTACGAAAAAGTAATTATCAATATTGATCATTTTGGAAATACATCTGCTGCCAGTATACCTTTGTGTATGTGGGAATCAGAAAAAAAATTCAAGAAAGGCGATAAAATTATTCTAACTGCTTTTGGAGCAGGATTTACATGGGGTTCAGTATACCTCAAATGGGCTTACTAATACATTAAACTTAGTTTTAATTAAAGCTTTCGATCATGCGTGAACAATTAATTGAACGTCCTACCGATATAGTCATTTCCAAACTAAAGGAAATGATCACTTCAGGACAACTAAAGCCTGGCGATAAATTACCTGCCGAACGAAAAATGGCAACTGATTTTGGAGTAGGACGTACTCAGATTCGTGAAGCATTGCATAAATTGGAGTTTTATGGTATTATTAAAACCCTTCCTCAAAGTGGTTCGGTAATTAATGGGCTGGATATAACTACGCTTGATGGGTTAATTTCGGATGTGCTTGATTTACAGCAATACGACTTTTATTCGTTGGTTGAAACCCGCTTTGTGCTCGAAGTAAACGCTATACGTTTATGTGCCGAACGACGCACCGAACTCGATTTAAAAAAATTAGAAAAAGCCCAACAAAATTTTCTTAAATATTACGACACTCCCGACAGAGTTAGTCATGATTTTGCTTTTCACAGAGCAATAGCCGAAGGTTGTCATAATCCAGTATTTAAAGCCATGCTTTTAATTGTTATTCCGGATATTATGACCATATATCAACGCGACAGAATTTGCGGTCCAAATACAGCTGTAGTTGAGGAGCATAGTCAAATGCTTCAAGCTATTAAAAATAAGAATGGCGATTTGGCTGCTAAGATCATGTCGGAACATTTACAAGGTGTAGTTGAATTTGCCAAATCAAAAATCTAATTTTTTTCGATGAAAAAAATATGTGCCATAACCATGGCAAGAAATGATAGTTTTTTTTTGGAACGTTGGATTGCATATTATGGTAAACAATTGGGCGAAGAGAACTTGTATATTTACCTCGATGGAGTTGACCAACCAATACCCAAAAATACCGGAAAAGCCAATGTGATTCACTGTGAGCGGGTTGCTGAGCATGTTGTGAAAGCCGAAAAACGCAGGTTAGGTTTTTTGTCGGATGTGGCTGCTGAACTTCTGAAAAAATTCGATCTTGTGATTGGTGTTGATGCTGATGAATTTCTGGTTGTTGACCCACAATGTGGTCAATCGCTTGCACAATACTTATCCACAGTATCTATAAATCCATGTTTATCGGGCTTAGGATTCGATATTGGTCAGCATTTGACACTTGAACCTACGCTCGATTATTCAAAATCTTTTCTCGAACAACGCGAATATGCCTTATTATCATCGCGTTACACAAAACCATCAGTTATATCGAAACCAGTGCGTTGGGGGTCTGGTTTTCATCGCGTGAAAGGTCATAATTTTAATATCGACCCCCATCTTTACTTGTTTCATTTTGGTTCGGTTGACATGGAAATGATTCGGATGCGTTTTCAGGATAAAGACCGAATGGCTACAGGCAGAGAAAAACACATACAAAAGCGGGCGAAAACCATGCATATTATTTCAGCAAAAAAGGCACTTACAAACGAAAACTGGTTGATTTTTGTGCGGTGGTTTCAAACCTTTGTGCGTCCTGTGTTTGCTTGGAATAAACCTTCAATGGCTTTTTGGAATGCCGTAGTAAAGGTTCCCGAACGTTTTAAAGGTATAATTTAAAACCATGAGTACTATGCATCCTATAGATGTGGTTATATCGTGGGTTGATGGTAATGACCCTGCGCATAAAAATAAGATACAACCTTATTTGAATCCGAAAGTAAGAAAGTCGGAAGATATAGCCGGTGCAACCCGCTATGGCTCAGTTGGTGAGATATTTTATTGTGTAGCATCAATTTTTAGGTTTGCTCCTTTTGTGCGGAAAATTTTTATAATTACCGATAATCAGAATCCTAACTTAGATATTTTCATTCAAAAGAATTTCCCCGAAAGTACTATCGAAATTGAAATTGTAGATCATTCGATACTATTCAGTGGCTATGAGCAGGTGTTGCCTGTTTTCAATAGTCGCGCTATTGAAACCTGCACTTTTCGCATTCCAGGTTTGAGCGAGAATTATGTGTATTTCAACGACGATTTTTTTCTGGTACGCCCAGTAATTCCCGAAGATTGGTATAGAAACGACCATATTGTGGCTTATGGACATTGGCGCAGCATATTGCTCGATAAGTTGCTGTGGCTCATTAAACCACTTAAAAATGGTCATAAACCCATAGGATTTAAAGATTCCATGCTTTTGTCAGCCTTGAAGCTAAAACGCAAATGGACTTACTTTCATCTGGAACACATGCCGCATCCGCTTAAAAAAAGCATGTTGGAAGTTTTTTTTACAAAAAATCCAGCGTTCTTTGTATCCAATATCTCACATAAATTCAGAAGTGCAAAACAGTTTAATACGCAAGCATTGTATTATATACTAATGTTCGGTGCCAACAAAGCCATTCAAACTTCAACAAATAATGTATTTTTATACCTCAAACCCGTAAACCGTGGAGTAGGTTATATTGCCCGAAAATTAAGCACATTTGAGCAACAAAAAGATATAAAATTTTGCTGCATGGGTTCGCTTGATATGGCTACCGAAGCCGATAGAAAAGAGTTGTTACTGTGGATGCAGAAATTACTTAAAATTGAATTTTAAATGAAGATACAAAATCCTATTATTTCGGTTATTATTCCGATATATAATGCCGGAAAATACTTAAATGACACTCTGGAATCGGTTAAATTACAGACATTTACCGACTGGGAATGTATTTGTGTTAACGATGGAAGTATCGACCAATCGGCAGATATTGTTACAAAATTCATTTCCAACGATAAGCGGTTCATTCTACTAGAACAGACTAATAAAGGAGTTTCGGTTGCCAGAAATGTTGGATTGGATGCTGCTACGGGCAAATATATAGCATTTCTTGATCAGGATGATTTGATGTCCTCAACAGCTCTCGAAAGTTTGGTGAACTTGGCCGAAATATACAATTTGAATTTGGTAAGAGGGAAAAGATTAAATATTCCTGAAAATTACGAACTCAACGCCCTTGCTGATATAAAACTGACCACGAAACACAAGTATATTAAACAAATTAGTGTTTTAAATTTCAGATTATTACCCAAGAGATGGATGTATATATGGTTGTGTTTATTTCGTCGTGACTTTTTAAACGATATTCGGTTTTTCGAACCCTTAAAATCGGGTGCAGAAGATAATATCTTTATGCTCGAAGTATTTAATAAAATCGGTTCATTTATTCAAACTGACAACATAGTTTGCCTTCACCGCAAATCGCTCACCAGCACAACTCAAAATGGCCTCAAACTCTCGCATATACAAACCATCGATTTAGCAATTACGAAATTTAAAGAATTGGTCAATAAAAACAACAACAGCTTAAGTAGATATATTTATAAAAAGCAAATTCGTAATTTCTTTAGAGGCTCAGTATATAAATCTCTCGAATCGAACCAATTTATTACTGAAACTCAGGCTATGTTGCAAAATAAATATCCTGACATGAAACATGTTTTAAAATTTAAACATCGTGTAATGGCATATTATTTTCTGAATAATAAACTGAAATTGGTGAAAATTTTTAAAAATATACTTTTTATCTAAGTAATTATTAATCATCTAAAAAATAAATTGCAAGAAAATGATTTCAATAATTATTTGCTCCAGAAATTTAAGTGTTTTAAGCAAACTCAAAGAAAATATCACAGCAACAATAGGTGTTGATTTTGAAATAATTGCGATTGATAATTCTACTAATAAATTTTCGATACAATCTGCCTACAATTCAGGTATAAGTAAGAGTGTATATCCTTATCTTTGCTTTATTCACGAAGATTTACTTTTTAGAACACTAAATTGGGGACAACAATTAATCTCTCATCTAAATATGCCCAATTGCGGTATTGTGGGTATTGCTGGTGGAAAAATTATTACAAATGTTCCTGCTCAATGGTCAAATGAAAAAAGTTACATCCATATATTGCAACATAAAAAAGGTAATAGCACTCCGATTCTTCTCAAAAATCCAATCAACACTTCAATTAATAGAGAGTCTGCAATTGTTGTTGATGGTGTATTTTTATCAATGAAAAAGAATATTGTAGAGAATATAGGATTTGATGAAAAAATTGCAGGATTCCATGGTTATGATTATGATATCTCGATTCAAACAACTGTAGCTGGGTATACTAATTTTGTTGTTTATGATATTTTGATAGAGCATTATTCAAGCGGTTTCAAGGACTCTACATACTATAATGCTTTATTTAACGTATATAAAAAATGGGCTGAACACTTACCATTATACACTTCCGAAACTTCAAATAATCACGACAAAATACAAGAGATTGAAGAGAAAAGGCTCAGTAAACTTATAAGGCGTATGACTAAAGTAGGCTTTCAGACAAGTGATATAATATTTAATATTGATTATTTTATTCGAATTTTAGGAAAAAAAGGAGTAACGGTAAAAATACGATTTATAAAATCTCGAATATTCTTTATTAAATTATATGTGCTATTTAAAACTTTTTTCAAAAAAAAATAATTTAATCAGTGAGCAGTAAATTTGAATTTGTTGGTCTTTTGTCAAATATATCCTGTTGAATAATTAATGAAATAGTTATTAAAAACACCAAAGGATTCAAATCCATCTGAAAACTCCCCACAAGTAATTGTAAAGCTGTTGTTGTTTCAAATAATAAGATTATGAACATAAATCTTTTACTAACAGCAAAGAAACTTAGAATAAACACTGTAAGAATTGTAAGAAATCCTACAAATCCATATTCAACCATTGTTTGAAGAAAGATGTTGTGCGCATGTTTAAAGTTCTCCATCCCTCTTTTTGAAAACTCAGATTTTAAATTATTAGATGCTGTACTTGCACCGACACCCACAAAATTTGCATCAATAATTTCATGTGCTGCAACTTTCCAGATTTCTTTTCTAGGATCTTCTTTGATTTTTGATAATGTAATCCGTGGATTTTGCTGTACTGAAATTGATACAAACAATACGAAAACGATGGATGCTACAACAGTAAAACCTATGCTTTTTGACCATAAATAACGTAAAATAATAAATGAAAAAATAATAAGACTTGATAATAAGCCAATTCTACCATCGGATAAAAATAAATTAACAATAATAACAATGAATGAAACTGAGAGAGCTGAAATTGTCCAGAAATTCTTTTTAATTTTATAAACTGCCAATAAATAATAAATAAATATTAGAGAAATATTCAAAAAATAATTAAACTTCATGTGGCTGCTAATGTATTTTATTCTAATGAGTCCCAAAAGATCATTACGATTATCACTAAACAAAATCTCAGTATTTAATTTTGAAATTAAAAAAACACCTAAAACAAAAGATGTAGCAATAAAAGTCCAAGCAAAGTATTTTAATTTAAAATACTTGTTGAAGCCAAAAAATCCAATAATTCCAAATGCTAAAAACGAAACTCTTTCTTCGAAGATTGCTTTAAATGAATCTATATTATTTTCAAATGGAAAATATATGAATTGCAACAAAAAATATATAATTATGCTTAGGAAGAACCATTGTCTTATACTATTTTCCCATATCAATGTACGCCATTTTTTTTCATATATAATCTCAATTACATATGTAATTAACCCTAACATGAATGCCACTCTTTGAAACTTACTAAAAGACACAGACAATGAAATCACTAAAAGTAGTATGCTAAAAAGATTAATAAGTTTTACTGCATCAATAAGTTTAATTTTTTTATCCATATTCAAAATGTTCCGTTCAATAGCCGTTATTTATTTAAATTAAATAGTAATATTGAGATGACTATAAAATAAAGTTACCCTTCTTACTCAATTTTATCATTATTCCCAGATTTTTTCTATACATTGATCCTAGATCGGCAGCAACCAAAATTCCTGCGTCAATACCCCCAAAATTTTTAAAATGCTTATTGAAATCGAATAGTATATTTGTTGAACTAAAAAGTTGTTCATTTGGATAAAAATAATAATTCCCATAGTTTTTTGTAAATGAACCAATAACTTTATAATTATACCCTTTGAATGTGCCCTGCATGCCAATATGATGTACTTGAACACGATTATTCAAAATATAAACCTCCTTATTTTTATTATACACAGGCGATGTGATAAAAGGCGATCCAATCGTCCTGCCGTAATTTGTCCACCCATTCTGATACAAATAGTTGTTAAAGTAATTATCATTGCCACCATAAATAACACCATCGATATCATGATAAGGTCCTGTTTGATCAGTAGTGTTTAAATACTCATATAAAAATTTTTGAAAAAATGGGAGCTTTTTATTTTCAATTGATAAACCCCATAATCCGTCAGCAATATTTACAGCTTTCCACATTATTCGTATGGGTTTATCTTCAGAAATATTTTGCCAATAGGAATTTATTGTGTAATCACTAATACTAAGCTCAATTTTTGTGCTTTGAGAAATTATGTGATTTCCTCCAACGTTTATTTGTTCAAATAATGTGGATGAAGAACTTCCACTTCGGGCTAAAAAAACATTGATAAAGTCTTTTATTCCAGCAGGCTGAGCGCCTACATCCGGTATATTTCCACCCCATTGTGCAACATGATCAAGTGAATACTGTGCTCGAACTGGGCTTTTAGTTCCGCCTACCCGAACAGTGGCATATTTATGGTGCAGCAATAAATTTTTTGTGTAAATTTGGTCGGTAAACCAGCCATGTGATACACCTCCTTTTATCTCAATCAATTTGTTTTTAAAAAAAAGTGGTGTGAAATCCTCAATGCCAACGAAGATTTTAGGCATTGGACGCGCATTTTTCGAAAACAACAAGCCTCCACCCGAAAGTGTTTTATCTTGATTTCCATAGCTTTCTTCGCGCATACCTACACTTGCATTGAATACCCAAAATCTTCCATTCAAATAAAGTTCATGTAATATTGCTGAGGTATTGCTAGCAATGTTAATATAAGCACTCGACACAAAATTATAGTCGAATAATCTGTTTGAATCAGATTTCTCTTTCTGTAATTTAGCAAAAATTGTTAGGCTATTTGGGTCAAAAGGTACAGATCCGTATTGATTATTCTGAATCCAAAATGGAGATTTTGTGCCAGTAGAAGCAATTCCTTTCATCTCAACTTGATATTGAACAGAGTCGGATTGTGCCATTAAGCCGTTTGCTATCAAAGTACTTATCAATAAAATACAAGCATTTATTATTTTATTCATGCCAACAGTTGAAACTTTAAGGTTTAAATCTCCATAAATCGTTATACTGAGCATTATCAGTATCGCCAAAGCCAATATAGGCATTGTTGCCAATAACAAAAGCTAACGCATTTTCTCTGGCCCCATTCGGTATTATTCCCCTTTTATACCATTCATTCTTTAGTGCATCATATTCCATTATGTCATCAAAAAATTGTCCATCAGTTAAAGTGCCTCCAAAAAAACGCCCTGTAGCAACAAAGAACCTATTATCTACAGAAAATGCAACAGCGTTTGTACGGCCTTTTCCAGGGATGCCTTTACGTTCCTTCCAATTATCAGTGTCAGGAAAATACTCCCACCAATCATTATTATTGGCTCCAAGGCCAAAAAAATATCGAATTCCATTGGTACAACTAACTGCGGCTGTTCTTGAAGGGCCTGGAAAATCGGACATGCGTTTCCATTTATCTTCAGTGGTATTATATCGCCAAACATCTTTGTACATGTGAGTTTGAGCACTTAACCCCACAATGTAAATATTGTTGTTATTGACAAAACTTGAACATGAATTAAGTGGGGCATCCAATTGGTTTGGGTCCTTAGGAAAACTAGATTTCTCCTCCCATGAATTATTTTGAGGATTATACATCCAAAAATCATTGAAAATTGTAGACTCTGTTCCGTAAACCGATGAGCCAGAATTGAACCCGAAACCGATATATGCTTTACCATCAACAACTTCGGCTATTGCTCCAACTCTACCTTTACCGGGGAAATCTGCTTTTCGTGTCCATGAATTTGTTGTAGGGTCAAACTCCCAACAATCGGTTAAACCAACACTTTGTTTAGCCCCTTGACGACCTAATGTAAGATATGCCTTATTGTTGATAACAAATGATGAAGCAGTAGCCCGTTCTAAACCAGCGGGAATTTGAATTGATTCAGGTGAAATATTTGGATAAGGTGATTCTACCGTGTCGATACACGATACGAGTATGATTAAAAGTATAAATAGAGTTGTTTTACTCCACATATTGTAGATTAGAATATTCACTTATCTATATACACGCACCCAATCAATTTCCATTAATCCTTCGTCGGTGCGAGATTTTTGAGGTATAAATGAGTTGAATGCGAGATACATTTCTTCGTTTGGAATGTTTCCAGTGGTTCTATATACTTCAATGTCATTTATCATCCATACAAGTTCATTTTTGGCCCATCTTAAAGAGTAAATATGGTATTTTGTTGGATTTAAGCCACTTATATTTACACCATCAAATATATTTTGATAGGCATTTCCAACTCTAATTTTCTTTCCATCAAAATGGAAAATGTTGATATGTGGAAGTTTGCCATCGGATCCTAGCCAAAAAGCATGGTTTACATTGCCTGAACACCGAATTTTTGCCATAAACACACCACCTTTTTGTCGGAATTCAAGTGCAGTTTGCAATACGTCTGACGAGTATTCAAAATCTTTCATTACAAAACCTTTCGACTGATCCCATGCTCGAGCTGTGACTGTTTCTTTTTTGGTTACAATATTTAAACTTCCATCTTTTACATGCACATTTTTACCATCATTATTTGCTTGTTTTTCGTTAGTAAACGAGTGATTGCGAATAGTTTTTGGGTTTTTGTAGTGAAAACCAAAATTCCAGGATGATTTGTTTAGTGAATTCCAATTAAATCTATCCTCGAACGATACAATTTGCTTTTTATAAACTTCGAATCTTTCTGGTTTTTCGTTGATATAGAATACTATATCCGGATTTTTTTCGAGTTCGAAAAAACGTTGTTCTTGTTTATATTCAGGAGTTGTTTGCCATCTATTTGCATTCGACCAAAATGCATTACTTAGTTTAAAATCTTTGTCTTCGATTTTTAGTTGTAGATCATAATACTCCTTTATAATATAGGATTCGTGGAATCTACAATATACTTTGTAATTGGCCGATTTTTCGAATAATTTGTGTTTTTGAAGTATTGGCGATTCAGAAATCTCTTTTTTACTTCCAAGTTTTTCGTAATCGGGAGTAGTTTTAAATTCCAAAAATAATTTTAATTCAGAAGATTTTAATACTTCCAAATATTGTTTAATTTTTGGAGAATGATGGAGTTTGTTATGGCGTTTAATGGTTTTAAACTCTTCAGTATCTTTGTGTTTTCTGTTCTGAAGTGTCTTCTTATTTTCAATAAAAGTAGCAGCTTTTACTATGTGATATAGTTTGTTGTACTCTTCTAACTCCAACGATTTTGAAACGTCTTCGTATCGCTTCATGGCAACTACTAACTCTTTTTCACGTGCTTCAAGTACTTCGGCAGGAGTTATTTTACCTAATAGGTTTTTCCAGAATAGATTCATAAATATATACTATTTAATCATTTACAATTTGTTTTGCTGAATGAAATCGTAACATTCATTTAAATTATTAGCAATTAATGGCTTAGAATTCTCTACTGGTATAAACATTTCGTTACGCATGCGTTCAGTTTGTTTCAATAAGTCATTGTAAAAGCCATCTTCGTTTATAATAATAATTGGTTTTTTATGTTCGCCAACAATAGCCGAAGCTAAAACATCAAACAATTCATCCAAAGTACCATAGCTTCCAGGTAAAATTATAAAAATGTCCGATTTTGCTTTCAATAGCTCTTTGCGTTCGCCCATGGTTGCAACTGAAATTAATTCAGTGCAGAGTGAGTTCTCACGTCCCATTCTTACAACAGCAGATGGTATTACACCCGTTATTTTACCGTTAGAGCTGGCTGCTCCTTCCGAAACAGATGACATTGAACCACCTGTAGCTCCACCAAAAACCAAACAATGTCCGTTCAATGCTATCCATTTACCAAGCTCAAAAGCTGTATTAAGATAATTTTTGGCTATATGGTTGCTCGACGAGCAGTAAACGGCTATATTCATTTTTTTTTAAGTCAAAAGTCAAAAGTCAAAAGTCATTCGGCCTTTGACTTTCGACAATTATTATGCATCAATCTTAGCATAAGTTGCATTTTCCTCAATAAACTGACGACGTGGCGCTACATCATCGCCCATAAGCATTGAGAAAACATGGTCGGCAGTGGCTGCATTTTCTATTGTTACCTGACGCAAAGTGCGATGTTCAGGATTCATAGTAGTGTCCCACAACTGATTCTCGTTCATTTCTCCCAAACCTTTGTAGCGTTGTGTGTGAATTGCTCCCTCATTACCACCGCCATGTTTTTCGATAAATTGTTGACGTTGAATTTCATTCCAACAATACTCCTCAATTTTACCTTTTTTACACAAATAGAGTGGGGGAGTAGCAATGTATAAATATCCTTGTTCAATCAATTCTTTCATGTGACGGAAAAAGAAAGTCATAATCAATGTAGCAATGTGACTACCATCAACATCGGCATCGGTCATGATTATTATTTTATGATAACGCAATTTTACCATATTTAGTGCTTTGCTGTCATCGGCAGTACCAATTGTAACACCCAAAGCAGTATAGATATTGCGAATTTCTTCACTTTCCAATACTTTATGTGGCATTGCTTTTTCAACATTCAGAATCTTACCGCGCAATGGAAGAATAGCTTGAAACTGACGGCTACGTCCTTGTTTGGCTGTTCCACCTGCTGAATCCCCTTCGACAAGGAAAAGTTCGCATTTTGCAGGGTCTTTGTCGGCACAGTCGGCCAATTTTCCAGGTAAACCACCACCCGAAAGAGGTGATTTGCGTTGTACCATTTCACGAGCCTTACGAGCCGCATGACGTGCTGTAGCAGCTAATATTACTTTTTCAACAATTATTTTGGCTGCTTTTGGGTTTTCTTCCAAATAGTTTCCAAGTGCTTCGCTAACAGCCATTTCAACAGAGCCCATTACTTCGTTGTTACCTAATTTGGTTTTAGTTTGGCCTTCGAACTGAGGTTCCTGTACTTTGATCGAAATTACAGCAGTTAATCCTTCGCGGAAGTCATCGCCACTAATTTCAATTTTAAGCTTGTCGAGCATTTTGCTATCTTCAGCGTACTTTTTCAATGTACGCGTTAAACCACGTCTGAAACCAGCTAAGTGTGTTCCACCTTCGATAGTATTGATATTGTTTACGTAAGAATGTATGTTTTCGTTGTACGACGTATTGTACGTCATGGCAATTTCGACAGGTGTACCATTTTTTTCAGTAATAATGTGTATTACGCTGTCAATCAGTTTTTCACGAGCTTCGTCAATATATTCAACAAATTCTTTAAGACCTTCGTTTGAGAAAAATAATTCGCTTTTAAACGTGCCATCTTCGTTCAATGTGCGTCTATCAGTAAGTGTAAGTGTAATTCCTGCATTCAGATACGATAGTTCACGTAAACGGTTAGCTAAAATATCAAATTTATAAACTGATTCAATAAAAATACTTGAATCGGGAAGGAACGTAACTAAAGTACCATTGTTTGTTGAAATTCCAACTTCTTTTACTGGTGATTTAGGTACGCCACATTCATATTCCTGCATGTAAAGTTTACCATTGCGCGAAACCTCAACATGCAAAAGAGTTGAAAGAGCATTAACACAAGATACACCCACACCGTGAAGTCCGCCTGATACTTTATAACTATCTTTATCAAATTTACCACCGGCATGTAAAACAGTCATAACTACTTCAAGTGCCGACTTGCCTTCTTTTTCGTGCATATCAACTGGAATACCACGACCATTATCAACTACAGTTATTGAATTGTCTTCGTTGATGGTTACATTAATTGTGTCGCAATGTCCTGCTAATGCCTCATCAATAGAGTTATCAACTACTTCGTATACTAAGTGGTGTAACCCTTTAATGCCGATATCACCAATATACATGGCCGGACGTTTACGCACTGCTTCTAAACCTTCAAGAACCTGAATACTACTAGCTCCATATTGAGAGCTATCATTCGCTTTTACTTCTTCGCTCATTTTTTATTGTAATGAATTTTATTTCAATGACTTATATGTTTTTTCCGCTAAATGTTTTTATTGAGATAAAATAGAACAAACTTTTTATCGGAAAAAACATACAAATATACGATAAAAATTTGATAGTATTGGCTTTTTTCTGAAGTATAATTACAAATTAATCCTAAAATTCGTACCGATATTGTTTAATTTAAAATCAATGAATGGCAGTTGATAAAAAAGTACGTATATTTGCACTATTATAGTAGTTTTGTGATAATAAATCAAACTGCTGTTTTTGCTAAGGAAATTATAATCAAATTTTGTTAAATAATTAATATATAAAGTTTTATGCAGTTAGCCATTGTTTTATTCGCACTCGGTATGCCCGAAATTATTCTTATTGCTTTAGTAGTTTTATTGCTTTTTGGTGGTAAAAAAATTCCTGAACTTATGCGTGGAATTGGTAAAGGAGTAAACCAGTTTAAAAAAGGCATGAACGAAGTTGAAAACGAAATAACTTCGGTTGACGAAAAGAAGGAAGAGAAGAAATGATATGATGTGTTGATGAGTTGATATGATGATTTAATGAACTAATCAACTTTTTTCTGACTTCTAATCTCTAACTTTAAGTAAATGAATTTTAGTACTGATGATAGTGAAGGCCTTTCGTTTTGGGATCATCTCGAAAGTCTGCGATGGACAATTTTCAGAGTGCTTATTGCTCTCACTTTTTTTGTGATAATTTTGTTTGGTTTTAGCGATTTTTTGTTTAACCAAGTAATTTTCCCTCCATTAAGTTCCGACTTTGTGATTTATAGGTTTATGTGCTATTTGTCTGAATACTTGCATGTTGCTGCTTTGTGTCCGGGCGATTTTCAAATTGAACTTATCAATTTTAATTTATCGGGGCAGTTTATGGCGCACCTTTCAACTGTGTTCACTATAGCCTTTTTATTAACAATCCCGTATTTTATTTACGAAGTTTGGCGGTTTATTAGTCCTGCTTTATATCAGAAAGAACGTAAGAATATTGGATGGGTCTTTTTTTCTTCTTCATTCCTTTTTTATCTCGGAGCTGCAGTTAGTTATTATCTAATTTTTCCACTTTCAATCCGATTTTTAGGAACTTATCAAATATCGGAATTAGTACCCAACCATATTTCGTTGGACTCATACATGAGTACATTATTTCTATTGACATTTGCAATGGGAATTACATTTGAAATGCCTGTTTTGGCTTATTTTTTATCAAGGTTGGGTATTATTACGCGTGATACATTGAAAGCTGGCCGAAACATAGCAATAGTTGTCATTCTAATAATTTCGGCAGTTATAACTCCAACAACCGACCCATTTACAATGCTGGCAGTGGCTTTACCGCTTTATATGCTTTACGAGGTTAGTATATTGGTTTGTCGCCCCAAAAGTGTTAACTTGGACGATGAGGATTAAAAAAAGGAAACATTTTATTGTTTCCTTTTTTTATAAGCTTTATTTTCGGCTAGTTGGTTTATGTTTTCCATGCCAATTATCAATCAAATCTTTACGATAGGAGCGTTCAGCATTAAAATATTTAAAAATACTTTCGGACGATAATTGTTTTCTGAGTTTTGCATAATAGGCTTTGAGTAATTGGGCTTTACGTATTTCAATATTGACGTATCTATCATTCATTTCCAAATAATCTTCCTCACTTCGGTTATTTTTTTTCTGATAAAACTGTTTGAAAAATTCTTTATTTCCTTCAACAGTTTTCCATATAGTTTTTTCGTATTCCATAAATATTGGTTCAACGCGCTCAGTTTCTTGAGTTGTAAGATTTGCTTTTTCAACAATAAAAGCCCATTTACGATTGTGTAATTCCTCAACACTGGGTCGTTTGGTTTCCTGTGCCGATAATGCGCTACTAATTAGCAATAAAAAAATAAGTGTAAAATTCTTCATAATATTATTTTTTAGAATTTTCGTTTTCAATAGGTTCTGAATAGTCAAGATTTTCCACATCGTTTAATTGCGACATTACATACAACTCATAATTTTCAGTTGCAGCTAGTTTATTGTCGTTATAAACTGTAAATGCTATTTTAGCCATAAAAAACACACCCATAAACATAGCTGCCATATATAACCACGGACGGAGTAGCTTAATTGGCGAAAGTGGTTTAATTGCTATCTGTGTTTCGAACTGTTCCGCAAATTGTTCGAAGTAATTTTCAGGTACAGTAAATGGTTTTCTGTTACCAATTTTGTTTAAATTCATATTTGTTTCCATAACTTTTACTTTGACTTTAAATAACACAAATCGTTTAATCAGAGTTTGATAGAAATTGATATTTAACAATTGAAATACTATTTTTCTTCAATCAAAAATCGCTCTATTTTTTTTACTGCATGGTGAAACGAAGCTTTAAGTGCTCCAACCGACGTGCCTAAAATACTTTCCATTTCCTCGTATGTAATATCTTCAAAATACTTCATATTAAATACCAATCGTTGTTTTTCGGGTAATGTGAGTATGGCTTTTTGTAGCTTTTGTTCCACTTCGTTGCCATCAAAATAGCTGTCGGCTTGTAAATTCTGAAACATAATACTCTCTTCATCATCCATCGATTGTAGGTTTTTCAAGCGCTTATTGGTCAAAAATGTAAGTGACTCATTGGTAGCAATGCGATAGAGCCATGTTGAAATAAGCGAATCACCTCTAAAACTATCAATTCCATTCCATGCTTTCAAAAAAGTGTTTTGCATCACATCGTTTGCATCGTCGTGAACCAATACCATTTTTCGAATATGCCAATAAATCCGTTCCTGATAGGTGCGAACAATGCTGCTGAACGCCAACGATTTACGTTTTGGGTCGGCAAGCATCGTAAGAAGCTCTACATCGGTTTGATTCATGGATTTATTTTATGGTTTTAAAAATTATTATTAAGTTGACTGTTTGAATTGTTAAAGGTTTAATTATACGTTTTTCTGAGCTTTAATCATGCGGTTATTTCCCGAAATGTCTTGCCGTAAAATGACATTCACAAACCCCATTTGCTGTAATAATTCAATAATTTGGATACCAAAATCTTTATGAATTTCAAAAAAAAGCAAACCTTCTGTTTTTAAATTTTTAAGTGCAAAAACTGCAATAGCTTTGTAAAAAAGTAAAGGGTTGTTGTTTGGTACAAAAAGTGCTATGTGAGGTTCGTAATTGAGTACATTTGGTAATATTTCCGATTTTTCGTGCTCTGGAATATATGGTGGATTACTTACTATTACATCGTATTGTAAATCAGAGTTTTGTAAAGTTAATATGTCCTTTTTGTGAAATGATATTTCGCAATTGTTCAATTTAGCATTAAAAGTTGCTGTTTGTAATGCTTCGTCGGAAATGTCATAAGCCGAAACGTTGGATTTTTGAAATATACTTTTAAGTGTAATGGCTATACAACCACTCCCAGTGCCAATATCAAGCATTTGATATGAACCTAAATTTGCTAAACTTTGCTGAATCCACTCAATTAATTCTTCGGTTTCCGGTCGCGGGATTAATACGCTACTATTTACCTTAAATAATAAACCATAGAACTCAGTTTGTCCAATAACATACTGAATAGGAGTATGTTTTTTGAGTTGAGTAACATATTTTTTAAGCAAAAATTCTTGATTGTCGGAAATTTTCGTATTTTTGTTAACTAATAGTTGCGCGCGGGTAAAACCTGTAATTTCAGTAAGCAATAAATTGCGAATGCTACCAATTTCGGTTTCAGGGTATATATCCTTCAATTCGGTATTAATATATTCAAAAGATTGCTGCATAGGTGCAAAGATAGTAACATTTACTATTCTATCATTTACAATTTACTATTTTTAAAATTATTGAATACATTTATAAATGGTTTTGAACGAAAAATTTATGCAGCGTTGTTTGCAATTGGCCGCAATTGGAGGTGGCGATGTTGCGCCAAACCCAATGGTGGGTGCTGTATTGGTAGTTGATGATAAAATTATTGGTGAAGGTTATCATATAAAATATGGACAGCCTCATGCCGAGCCAAATGCAATAAAATCAGTTCAACGCGCTGAATTGCTTAAATTAGCAACTTTATATGTGAATTTGGAGCCTTGTTCGCATTATGGTAAAACTCCTCCTTGTGCTGAGCTAATTGTAAGTTGTGGAATTCCACGTGTTGTTATTGGTACGCTCGATCCAAATCCAAAAGTGTCAGGACGAGGAGTTGAAATAATGCAAAAGGCTGGTATTGAGGTAATAGTTGGTGTGCTCGAAAGTGAGTGTTACGAATTAAATAAGCGTTTTTTTACTTTTCAAACGCTTAAACGGCCTTATGTATTGCTAAAATGGGCGCAAACTCGTGACGGATATATTGATGCTATTAGAGAAAGTAATGAGCAACAACCACTTCAGATTTCGAACGAAATAACTCGACAATTTACACATAAGATTCGTTCCGAAAATCAGGCTATTATGGTAAGTACTAATACAGTAGTGCTTGATAATCCATCGCTAACGGTACGATATTGGTCAGGTAAAAATCCTATACGAATTGCATTGGATAGGCAAGGTCGAATTCCTGCAACAAGTAATTTGCTCGATGGGCAAATTACAACTTATATTTTTACAGAATTAGAAAAGGAAAACTCCAAAAACCTAACATATATTCGAATAAAATTTGATGAAAATAGCATAAAAACCATTCTCGATAATCTTTATGAACTACAAATTCATTCGGTGTTAATAGAGGGAGGAGCTAAATTTTTAACTAGTTTTATTACAGCTGGATTGTGGGATGAAGCACAAATTGAAATTTCGGAATTGAAGTTACATAGAGGTGTTGAGGCGCCAATTATTCCAATAGTTCACGAAAGTTCGAAGGTGGTTGACGGACATACAATTTTAAAATTTATAAATCGTAAAAAGTAAAATCAATTAAGTATGAATAGCATTATTACAATTGCCATTATCGTACTTTATGCATATACTTTAGTAACAACTATTTCGGTATTGTTGCTTGAGAATCGTAATCCTGCCAAATCATTGTCGTGGGTGCTTATGTTGCTGTTTTTGCCTGTAATTGGGTTGCTGTTTTACCTTGTTTTTGGTCAAAATTTACGGAAACAGAAAATTATTTCAAGAAAAACTTATCGTGCCTCTACAGCATATTCCATTCATGAAAAAGAGGTTGATGGCACTGACTTGCTTGACGAAAATTCGAGCAATCTTGTTCGGCTTTTGTATAAAAACAGCGATGCTAACATTTTCCCGAACAATAAAATTGAAATTTTATCGGATGGAAAAAGCACTTTCGATGCTATGTTTACAGCCATACGAAACGCAAAATCGCATATTCATATTGAGTTTTTTATTTTTGGTAACGATAAAATATCGAATCGTTTACGTGTGTTGTTGATTCGCAAAGCTCGTCAAGGAGTGCGTGTACGCATGATTTATGATTATTGGGGCAGTTTTTTTCTGTCGCATTTTTATTTGCAGTCGTTACGCGATGCAGGTGTTTATTTACATCCATTTTTACCTTTCCGTTTGCGTTTTGGCCGAAGCAAAATTAATTATCGAAACCACCGTAAATTACTAATTGTAGATGGTGAAATTGGTTTTACAGGTGGATTAAATGTTGCTGATAGGTATATTTTTGGAAATAGTTTGGGGCGATGGCGCGACACCTTTGTCCGATTCGAAGGCTCGGTGGTACATGGGTTACAGCAATTGTTTTTAACCGATTGGTATTTTGTAGAACGAAAATTAATTACAGATAAAAAATACTATCCTACACCTGCATCGTTTGGAAATAATCAGGTACAGATTGTAAATAGTGGTCCTGATACCGAGTGGGAAGCTATTATGCAAGGAATATCATCGGCTATTATGTCGGCTACCAAGTACATTTATATACATACACCTTATTTTATTCCGAACGATGTAATTAATAACTGTTTACAAATGGCTGCCATGAGTGGAGTTGATGTGCGATTGATGATACCAACACATTCCGATTCACGCTTGTCCGATTATTGTACTTCGAGTTATTTGGGGCATGTTCTCGAAGCAGGAGTTCGTGTATTTAGGTATAAAAAAGGGTTTTTACATAGCAAAGCCATTGTAATCGATACAAATATTTCGATAGTAGGATCGGCTAATTTGGATGAACGCAGTTTTAATCAGAATTTTGAGGCCAATGCATTCATTTACGATACCGATACAGCACAGCATTTAAAGGAACTTTTTGAACGAGATATGAAAAACTCAGATGAAATATCTCTAGTAATGTGGAATAACCGAAATCGTCGTCAAAAACTCAAAGAATCCTTCGCCCGCCTATTTAGTCCGCTCATGTAAACTTAAAAAAAATGAGTTTTAAGTTACAATGTTACAATACTGTTACATTTTAATATTATGATTGTATTTCAATTATTTTTTATAATTTTGCAGCGCGATTTTGAAATAGGTATTACAAATGAATTACAATGATGTTACACTTTTTGTAATGAAGTCCTACAATTTTTTCTTTAAAGGTATTAAAAACAAAATAATAAAACAAACACAATGAACAGTCTTTTTAGCGCACTTACACCCAAGGAACCAAAATTTTTCCCAATTTTAAAAGAAATGTCAATGGTGCTAATCAAAGCATCTGAAATTATGATTGAGTTTTTACAAAACTACGATCACGAAACAGCCAACGATTATTTTGTACGCATTAAAGCGGAAGAGAAAAAAGGTGATACATTATCAAATAAAGTATTTGATGAGTTGAACTCTACATTTATCACTCCGTTCGACAGGGAAGATATTCACAATTTGGCTAACCGAATGGACGATGTGACTGACATTCTGAATAGTTGTGCAAAGAAAATTGTATTGTACAACCCAAAACAAATTCCTGCAAGTGCTATAGAACTTGCCATGGTGATAAATAAATGTGCTAAAACGATAAGTTTAGCCGTTGAGGAACTAAATATCCTTAAAAAAACATCGAAAGATATCAAAGTGTTTTGTATTGAATTGCATGATTTAGAGCATGTTGCTGATGATATTTATGAAAGGTTTTTAATTGAATTATTCGAAAACGAAAAAGATGCAATAGAGGTAATTAAGCTAAAGGAAATTATGTCGCAGCTTGAAAAAACAACCGATGTGGCTGAATATGTGGGTAAAATTATCCAAACTATTATTGTAAAATACGCATAATCAATTTATTACAAATATAATGATACTTTTAATAACGGTTATTGCGTTAGCATTAATTTTTGACTTTATCAATGGTTTTCACGATGCAGCAAACTCCATTGCTACTATAGTGTCAACTAAGGTGTTAACTCCTTTTAAAGCAGTAATTTGGGCAGCGTTTTTCAATTTTGTGGCATTTTTTATAGCAAAATATGTAATTGGCGAATTTGGAATTGCTAATACAGTTTCCAAAGCAGTTATTGAGCAATATGTTACTTTACCAGTAATTTTTTCGGGTATTTTGGCTGCAATATTTTGGAATCTTCTTACTTGGTGGTTAGGTATTCCTTCTTCATCGTCGCATACGTTGATAGGTGGTTTTGCTGGTTCTGCTATAATGAGCACTATGCTGGCAAATGGTTTTGAAACATTTGGTTTTGAAGCAATTAAGGGCGACGTAATTATAAAAATTGCTTCGTTTATTGTATTGGCACCATTAATTGGTATGCTTGTTTCTTCGCTTTTAACAATTGCCATTTTACATATATGTAAAAAAGCGAATCCGCACAAAGCGAATATATGGTTTAAACAATTACAGCTTGTGTCCTCTGGTCTTTTTAGTATTGGTCACGGGTTAAACGACTCACAAAAAGTAATGGGTATCATTGCGGCTGCACTGATTGCAGCACATCCACTTGGTATAGATATGGGAATTGAATCGATTAATGAATTGCCAAATTGGGTTGCGTTTTCGTGTTTTACTGTTATCTCGCTAGGAACCATGTCGGGCGGTTGGAAAATTGTAAAAACAATGGGTTCACGTATAACTAAAGTAACGCCACTCGAAGGAGTTGCAGCCGAAACAGCAGGTGCGCTAACGCTTTATTTGACTGAATTACTGAAGATTCCAGTAAGTACAACTCATACTATTACAGGTGCAATAATTGGTGTTGGAGCTGTTAAACGCTTTTCGGCAGTTCGCTGGGGAGTTACTAAAAGTTTATTGGTAGCTTGGATATTGACAATTCCTGTAAGTGCGGTACTGGCAGGTCTAATCTACTTTTTGATAGGTTCACATTTGCTGTAAATGCTATAGATAATTAATAAATGGGTTGACTCTAAATTGAATCAGCCCATTTTTTTTTTAATCCAATTCCAAATGATTTGCTTCAATTATACCATTCATGAAAATGGAAGCCGATGAAGCGAATTTCTCGACCGATTCGGTCGTAAAATAGTTGATAGTACCATTTTTCGAACATTTGTCGGCCATTTCGGTGTGTCGTTTTAAATAGTCGGCTAAACTGTTGGCAACCAACTCACCTTGTGAAACTACTTGAATATTTTGAGGTAAAAAACGTTTAATTTTATCGATTAATAACGGATAATGAGTGCAACCTAAAATGATTGTATCAATTTGAGAATCTGCAAACAAAATGTTTTGTAAATGTTTTTTTACAAAAAAATCAGCACCATCACCATTGTGTTCGTTGTTTTCGATAAGTGGAACCCAAAGTGGACATGCCTCTGAGCTTACTTTAATTTCGGGATACAATTTTTTAATTTCGAGCGGATATGATTCAGATTGAACAGTGCCAGCCGTAGCTAGTAATCCAACATGACCTGATTTGGTTATGGTATTTATAACTTCCACTGTTGGTCTGATTACTCCTAAAACGCGACGGCTAGGGTCAATCAGTGGTAAATCGCGCTGTTGAATACTGCGTAGGGCTTTGGCCGAGGCTGTGTTGCAAGCCAAAATAACCAACTGACAACCCATTTCGAATAGTTTAGTAACACATTGAAGTGTATATTTGTAAACCACATCAAATGAACGTGTTCCATAGGGTGTACGTGCATTATCACCCAAGTAAATATAATCGTATTCCGGCAGTTGTTTTTTTATTTCGTTCAAAATTGTCAAACCACCATAGCCCGAATCGAAAATACCGATAGAACTGCCCCCAACCCCTAAATGGGAGTTGAAGTTAGTATCTTCAAGTATATTTTCATGTTTGTCTTTCATTTACAATAAATTAAAAAAAATACGAATTATTTCTTGCTCCCCTTTAGGGGTTGGGGGCAGGCTTATCTTAATCCATCATTTGTCCCGAGTTTTCACTCATTTGAATCATTCGGTCATACTCAGCCGGCGATAAATCCATAAAATAAAAATGATGCGGGTTCATTACAGTACCTCTTAAATGTACTTCGTAATGTAAGTGAGGTCCAGTAGATTTACCTGTGTTGCCTACTTCACCTATCACTTCACCACGTTTTACTTTTTGTCCGTTTCGTACATTAATTTTACTCATGTGTCCATATAGAGTAAGATAACCAAATCCGTGATTTATTTGCACACAATTACCGTAGCCTTGTTGCCATCCAGTTGCAACAACAGTACCTTTACCAGTTGCAAAAATATCTGTTCCTGTTGCCGCTGCAAAGTCCATTCCGGCATGAAAGCGACGAGTGCGATACACCGGGTCGATACGCCAACCATAGCCTGATGCCATTTTTTTAAGATCCTTATTCATAACAGGTTGAATGGCAGGAATACATTCAAGCATTTCTTCTTTGTTTTTTGCCAACTTTACCAAATCGTCGTACGAGCGTGATTGAATATAAATTTGTTTGCGAATTTCATCCATTTTTTTCGTAGTAGTAGCCACAACTTGTGAATTGGTCATATCCAGCAATTGCTCATAATACTCCGTGTTAGCAATTGTTGCTTTTCGCACTTCGAGTGGGATAGGTTCAGCCTGAAAAATTACTCGATATAAATTATCGTCGCGTTGTTGTAAGTCCGACATCACTTCCTGAGCATCATTCAACTGTCGTTGAAGAACTTTATATTGTGCTTGCATTCTGTTTTTTTCCAAACCCATTTGTTTTGCTTCGGGTGAATCGAAAGTGGATACAAATACAAAAAAGAATAATGCTCCCAACGATATGCCTGAAAATAAATGAATCAACACTTGCTTTAATTTGGTAGCAAGTGACTGAATGATTGGTTCATAATTCAGTGTATCGTGATTGAAATGAAACTTAATTTTTTTTGCCATGAAAATTTATTCGACTCTTTTTTTGTGTGAAATTCGGAATAAATATTCGATTTTACAAATACATGTCCCGTTTTTTAGTTTTATTTATGCTACAAAGCTAAACTTTTAATGTCAGTTTTGATGCAAAAGTAAGAAATTTGAAGTACTTTTGCAGTCTTTTAACTTGAAATAATTGAGATATTTGTGCTTCGCACGATAGTTGGCTGCGCCGATATTGAGATATTTGTGCTTCGCACGATAGAAAACACAATAAAAATATCGCTCACAGGCCTAATATCAATAGGTATCACACGAAGTGTAAATATCGCCCATAGGGTAAATATCAATAAGTAACTATAAATATCGCCCGTAGGGCAAATATCAATAAGTATCTATAAATATCGCCCGTAGGGCAAATATCAATTATATTAATATGACTTCACAAGAAATTCGTCAATCTTTTCTCGATTTTTTTGCATCGAAAGACCACAAAATCGTTTCGTCGGCACCCATGGTTATCAAAGATGATCCTACATTGATGTTTACCAATGCGGGAATGAACCAGTTCAAAAACATTATTTTGGGTAACGACCCCATTAAATATGCACGTGTGGCCGATTCGCAAAAATGTTTGCGTGTGAGCGGTAAGCACAATGACTTGGAAGAAGTTGGTCATGATACTTATCACCACACCATGTTCGAAATGCTAGGTAACTGGTCGTTTGGTGATTATTTTAAAAAAGAAGCCATTGAATGGGCTTGGGAATACCTTACTGAGGTGTTGAAACTCGACAAAAACCGTTTGTATGTAACTGTTTTCGAAGGTTATGCACCCGAAGGATTAGACCGTGATGATGAAGCGGCTGCTATTTGGGAACAATTCCTGCCAAAAGACCGTATTATTAACGGCAATAAAAAAGATAATTTTTGGGAAATGGGCGATACGGGTCCTTGTGGTCCATGTTCGGAAATACATATCGATATTCGTAATGACGATGATCGTGCAAAAATAGACGGTTTGACGTTGGTGAATGGAAGTCACCCACAGGTGATTGAAATTTGGAATAATGTATTTATGCAATACAACCGAAAAGCCGATGGATCGCTCGAAGGACTTCCAGCTAAAGTAATTGATACAGGTATGGGCTTCGAACGACTTTGTATGGCTATGCAAGGCGTGCAATCCAATTACGATACTGATGTATTTACACCTATTATAGCAGAAATTGGCAAAGTTTGCGGAACAGAATATGGTAAAAACGATAAAACGGATATCGCTATGCGCGTTATTGCTGATCATATACGTACCATTGCATTTTCGATTACCGATGGTCAGTTGCCATCTAATGCCAAAGCGGGTTATGTAATTCGTCGAATTTTGCGTCGTGCTGTACGTTATGGATATACTTTCCTTGGTCAACGTTCGGCATTTATGTATAAGTTGATAAATTCGTTGGGCGATGTAATGGGTAAAGCTTATCCAGAACTTATTTCGCAAAAAACCTTGATTGAAAAAGTGATTAAAGAAGAGGAAGAATCTTTCTTGCGCACATTGGAAACAGGTATAAAATTGCTTGATAAATACCTCCCCCCAGCCCCCTCCAAAGGAGGGGGAGACAGCGTAACTCAAAGTTCTGCTGTATTGAACGGAAAAGTAGCTTTTACGTTGTATGACACTTTTGGCTTTCCATTGGATTTGACAGAATTGATTCTACGTGAAAACGGAATGACTGTTGATATAGAAGAGTTTAATTCTGAAATGCAGAAGCAAAAAGAGCGTGCACGTAATGCTGCAGCTACCGAAACTGGCGACTGGGTTACAGTTCGCGAAGGCGATAGTGTGTTTGTTGGCTATGATTTTACGGATGCTGATACCGAAATTCTTCGTTACCGCAAAGTAAAACAGAAAAATCAGGAATACTATCAACTGGTACTTTCGAAAACTCCATTTTATGCCGAAATGGGTGGACAAGTTGGTGATAGCGGATACCTCTCCCTAAATCCCTCTCCCAAGGAGAGGGACTTTGAAGAAGGTCGTGCTATTCAAATTCTCGATACCAAGAAAGAAAACAACCTCGCTGTGCATATTGTAACTAAACTGCCAGCAG
>CAYXQZ010000006.1:0-12650 GCA_964466415.1 uncultured Paludibacter sp. | reverse complement strand
GATACCAAGAAAGAAAACAACCTCGCTGTGCATATTGTAACTAAACTGCCAGCAGATGTAACTGATACTTTTACAGCTGTAATTGATATTGAAAAACGCAAAGCAACAGAATGTAATCACTCCGCCACGCACTTGTTGCACGAAGCATTACGCGAAGTGCTAGGAACACATGTTGAGCAAAAAGGTTCGTTTGTAAGTCCTGAAGCATTACGTTTTGACTTTTCACACTTTCAAAAACTAACGAAAGAAGAAATTAGAGCTGTAGAGACAATTGCTAACCGCAAAATTCGCGAAAACTATGCTTTAATTGAGAAGCGTGATACGCCAATTGCCGAAGCTCAAGCTATGGGTGCTATGGCACTATTTGGTGAAAAATATGGCGAAACAGTACGTGTAATTCAATTTGGAAGTTCGGTAGAACTTTGTGGAGGTACGCATGTAAGCGCTACTGGTAATATAGGTTTGGTGCGTGTTACAGCCGAAAGCTCAATTGCAGCAGGTATCCGTCGTATCGAAGCCATTACCGGCAAAGCTGTGGAAGAGTTGCTTGATAAACAACAAGATACTATTGGTGAAGCTAAAGAATTGTTGAACAATGCACCTGATATACTGAATGCTTTGAAAAAAATGACTGAAGAAAACTCCGAATTAAAGAAAAAAATGGAAGTTTTTCAACAGGTTCAGATCATGGCATTGCGCGATAAATTAAATGCCGAGGCCAAAGAAATAAATGGCATCAAAGTGATTCGTTTTGAAGGTAGCTTGCCAGCCGAACAAGTTAAAACATTGGCCTTTCAGATTCGCAACGTACATCCCGAAAAACTATTTTTCGTGGCTGGATGTGTGGCTGATGGTAAACCATCCATTACTGTGCTTTTAAGCGATGATTTAGTTGCCGATGGATTAAATGCCGTTAACATAGCACGCGATGCAGCCAAAGAAATTCAAGGTGGGGGCGGAGGTCAACCATTTTTCGCTTCGGCTGGAGGTAAAAATGCTGCTGGCATTCAAGCTGCTATAAATAAAGCATTGGAAGCTGTTAAATAAATTAGGAAAGAATTAAGAACAAAAAAGAAGCGACTCTGAGTCGCTTTTTTTGTTCGTGTTAGTTTGATTCTTGCGTTAAATAAACCAAATTAACAGTGTCCTTTGGTTCGGGAATATCGTTCGATTCAATTGTTTGCAGAAGTTCGTTTGTTAACTCATTGACTGATACCAATCGATTGGCTTGGTTTTGAATACATTTTTCAAATAGATTCCTTACAACCCTTGCATTTCCAAAACTATCATCCTTTTTATCATAAAGTAATTCAAAGGTATCAAGTAATTTATCCGAAGCATCTGGGGTGAGTTTAAAATCAGCTTTTTCACAATAACTTTTCATGATTTCGAGCAATTGTACGGGTAAGAAGTGCTGAAATACAAAATACCTGCTAAAGCGTGAACGGAGGCCGTTGTTCGATTCAATTAAGATTTTCATTGGCTCAGTATATCCTGCAATAATAACCACCAATTTATCTCTGTAATCTTCCATTCGTTTCACTAAGGTGTCAATGGCTTCATTTCCAAAATCTTTTTCGCCATTATCAACATTTAGCGAGTATGCTTCATCTACAAATAACACTCCATCGAGACTATTATTTACCAATTCGTCAACTTTAATAGCTGTTTGTCCAACATAGCCTGCAACCATTCCAGCTCTATCAGTTTCAATTATATGGCCTTTATCAAGAAATCCTAGATGCTTATATATACGTCCTATTAAACGTGCAATAGTGGTTTTACCAGTTCCAGGAGGGCCTAAAAAAACTGCATGTAGCGAAGTTTGAACATTTTCAAATCCTTTTTCTTTTCTTATTTTTTGAATTTTCAAGAAATTAATCAAATCTGTAATGCTTTTTTTTACTTCTTCAAGTCCAATAAGGCTATTCAATTCACTTAAAACAGCTTCTAAGGTATCACCTTCGGGAATATCTTTCTTGAGTTTATCCTTTTCGTTCGAATTGTTTGGTTTTGCCGTTTTTTCTAATACAATTCGTAAAGCTTGTTTTTCTTCTTCCGTAATTTTATCGTCGGCTTTAGCCACAATTGAAGCAAAACGATAGATGAGATTGCCTGTTTTTAAGAAAAGTTCGTGAGCTGTTTTATTTAAAATTGTAGGCAGAATATACTCATTTTCATATCCCTTGGAAAGTGTGACAATTTTCGCACTTTTAATTTTTTCAACATTTTCGACAAAAAATTGCTTTGTCGACATGTCGTTTAAGCGCTGAATGCTAATTCCTTTCGAGAAATCTTTGCCATTCAATCTTTCAAAAAAATAAGCAAGCGTAAACCTTGTTTTTTCATTTTCGCTTAGTATGACGTCTTTATATGCCTTAATCAGATCATGTAACAACAAGTGTTCAGCTTTATACTCAGATAAAGCTTGATTTGCACCGTCGAAAATCAGATTAACGCTTTGAATAAACAAGGCATCTTTGTTTAGCTGATTACATAAATTGATTAGTTCATCAGACTCTTGCAAAAGCATTTCGAGATATTTCCCATCGAAAAATAATTCGGAATTATTGAAATTTTGCTTATCCGTATCAACTATAGTTTTTAATTTATCAACAAAACTATCGAGTGTTTTTCGGTGTTCATTTTTTTTTGTCAAAATCAATTGTACTGTTTTATCAATAATTTCAATTTGTGTAACCGATAAAATACTTGTAAGTAATTCAGATGTATACTCAGTTATTTTTACTGCTTTTGAAACTTTATTATTTAAATATAAGACATTTAGGTCGGTAACAATTGCAAGCGGTTTCGAGTTTTTGTCAAGAATTACCAAATGAATATCTTCCTCGCTCAATTTAAGTTGAGTAAACAAGCTTGATAATTCAAGAATTTGTTTGGCGTCTAACTTTTCTCCTACAAAAATAGCTTCATCAGGATATTGTGCTACAATATTTTGAACTAAATCTTTAAACATTACGAATTTATTGTTTGTCTTTTTTGAGCGTATTCATCAATTTTTCTTCTACTTGTCGTTGCAATTCAACAAAACGTGCTGTTTTCTTTATTTCATGTGTTCTGTTGAGTGGTAAATCAACTGCAATATGTTCAACAATATTCGAAGGTGATTTTTTGAAAATATAAATATCATCAGCTAAAAACACTGCTTCGGTCACATCGTGTGTTACAAAAACAATTGTAGTGTGAAATTTCAGCCAAATTTCTTGCAAAAGGCTTTGCATACTTTGTCTGGTTTCAATATCCAACGCACCAAAAGGTTCATCCATTAATAAAATATCAGAGTTCGATAAAAGACTGCGAGCAATTGCAACTCGCTGTAGCTGACCTCCTGAAAGAATTGGATATTGGGCATATTTTTTTTCTTGCCCTTTCAGTCCAACCCATTCAATCATTTCCATGGCTTTTTTATTTCGCTCAGCTTTGGACATTCCTTTAAACTTCAATCCTAAAGCCACATTGTCGAGTACTGTCATCCATGGCAATGAAGAGTATTGCTGAAATACCATATTTACACGATTGTCGTGCCCTGTAGGTTTATTATTAACCAAAACAGTTCCCGATGTAGGCTGTTGTAAACCTGCTATATATCTCAAAACGGTGCTCTTTCCACATCCCGACATTCCGAGGAGTACTACAAATTGTCCTTGATTGGGTTTGTCTTCGATTAATAAATCAAAATCTTCTATGACCTTTGTTTTTCCATTGTCATAAGATTGAGAAATACCACGAAGTTCAATAATATTTGGAAGTATAGGGTCGTCATTAAATTTTACCATGATCAATTCTTTTTATTTTCTGTAACTTTAGATGGGAAGAACACTTGATTCAATGCCACAAATAATCTATCTTGAATTATACCAATAACTACAATGATAAGTAAAACGGCAAAAGCTTTTTCGAGACTGCTTTGTCTTTTTGCTTCCCATATAAGTTCACCAATACCACCACTTTTATTGAGCATTTCGGCTATCGTAATATAAGTCCAGGATATGGCTGTAAGCACACGAATATCGTCGATTAGTTTGCTTAGCACGTATGGAATGTAGACCGATTTAACCGTTTGCCACGCTGAAGCACCAAGAGTGTAAACAGTGTGGAGATAAACCGACTGTACTTCGTCAATCCGTTGTACAACTACGGGTATAAGGTATACTAAAATACCAAAAGCAAGAAATGTAATTTTCATTTCACTTTCGATACCTAGCCAAAGTATAAAGATCCCAGTTACAGCTGTTAAAGGAATAAACCTTCCTGCATCAATAATTCTACTAAAAAGTCCTCTGAAAAGTGGTATTAATCCCAACAGAAATCCAATTAAAATAGAGGTAACTATAGCAAAGAAATAGCCGTACACATTTAGTTTTATTGATTTAAAAATGTTTGCAATTAAATTATCTTCGTTAAACATTACAGGGATAGCATTAACCACAGCTAATGGTGAAGGAAAACTTGTAACTGCTACTTTCTTCAGGCCATATTTTTGTAATTCAGCGCTTTCGAGTTTAAATAGTTTATCAAAGTCGGCTATTAAAAGAGAATCATTTGAGTAGTACTTGTCATCTACAACTTGTATGTGCATCGATTTTAATTGATGATCATCTATCTGTGTTATATTTGTTGTTGTTGACATGTAGCTAAAAAGCCACCAAAGCCCAAAAATAATTAACGCACCTATTATTTGTAGCGTTAAATCAATACGGGGTGATAATTCACCCCGTAAATCGAAAAGTTGATTTTTTGAATACATATTCTATTCGTTTGCAATGATTTCGAAGTCAGTTCTGCGATTTTTTGATTTGCAATCTTCGGTGTCGTTGTTTTCACAACCAGCAATAGGCTTATCAGGACCATTGCCAACTATAATAAAGCGGTTAGCAGGCATTTGATGTTTCGAAATTAGATAATCGGCCACCGCTTGAGCACGACGTTTAGAAAGTGCAATATTAGATTTACGAGAACCTACATTATCGGTATTTCCTTCAATTCTGATTTTAGCGTTCGAAAATGCTTTAGCAATGCTTGTAAACTTTAAATCAATAATTTGCATCGAATTTTCGTCGAGTGTAAATTCACCACTTCTGAATGAAATTGTTACTTTTTTGCTCGAAAGAGCTTCGGCAGTTACATCTTCTTTAGTGGCAGCATTGAATACTTTTATTCCTTCACTATTATGTTGTTCGCCTTCGAGTTTTACACCATATACAATATCAGAAGCAACCAATCTCCAACTACGTACATTAGCAGTTTTGTAGCCAATTGCATCATATTTAATTTTCATTTTATTGTAAAGTTCTTCACCAGTTACTCCAATATAATCTCTATTCAGACCAAAGAAATCTAAATTGTCGCCATGAGTAGCCAACCGAACATTGTTAATAGCATCTAAACAGAAATCTTCAGGTTGATTTAAACCTTCAGCTAAAATTTTGGATGCTTTTACTTTATTTTCAGCATTCTGATTTAATTCAGACGCACCTATCATCCAGCCTTCGTACAGCTTTTGAAGTTTTTCTTTGTTTTCCTGAATAAATTTCTTTTTAGCGATAAACACATCGGCAATTATATGCGAAGCATTTTTGGTGCTTTGTAAAATGCGAGCTCCAGGAACTTTTGTAACACAGTCTTTATCGTCCGGACTCCATACTACTGCAGCATCTACACTATTGTTTTTAAACGCATCAGCTGCATCAATTGCACTTGGTACTTCCACTATTTTAATGTCATTTACTGTCAAATCAGCAGCATCGAGCATCCAAAGTAAAAACGAATGCGATGGTGTCATTGGTGCTACAGCAATTTTTAATCCTTTTAAATCGTTGATTGTATTTATGCCTCTGCGAGCTACAATAGCGTCACCACCACGGCTCCAGTCGGCCTGAAATACAACTTGAGGGTCATATTGTGCAAGGCCTTCCATTTCGGTTGGTAAGGCATCAATGGTAGCCCAAAGCAAATCGATTTTCCCGTTTTTAAAAGCATCGCGCGAAGCTTCAAAATCGTCGAGAACTTCAAAATTTACTTTAAAGCCATACTCTTTGAAAAAACGAGATTCTTCGTTTGCTTTAAAACCTTCGTTGAAATATTGACCACCAGCATAACCTCCCCAGGTTACCACGCCAATATTGATTGCATCACTCGAAATAGTTTCGGAAGTTTCTTTGCTTCCAATACTTTCCATAATTTTTTTGTTTCCACTTAGTTTGTAAAGTGTAAATCCGATTCCTCCAACTACTAATAAGGTAATAAGAAGTTTTGAAAGAGGTGTTAATTTTGCTGTTGCCATTTCTCTAAAAATTAAATATTAAAAAGTTCACTGTATTGGTTCGATCTTGGTTTTTGCGACTTGTCGCTTATTTTGTCAAAATCAATATGATCTGTATCGCTATTCGACTTATTAATCAATAAATCTTTTTCGTTTCCGAGAAGTAATGAAACTCCTTCTTTTTCCCATTTTTCTAAAAGTTGTAAGCCTTCTTCTTCGAATACACCATTCTGAAGATCAATAGATTGAATGAAACTATTTGACATTTCCATAAAACGTTCCATTTCACCAATTTTTGAATTCACGTCGTCGGCAATTGATTCAAGTGCTTGATCAAACATTTCGCGTTTGTCGCTATTTCCAGCAATAATGTTCATAGCCGATTTCATAGCCGAATGACTTGCACGTATTGCTTTACGTTCCTGATCTTTCACTAATACTTGATCTTCAATGTCTTCAAGCATTATTTCAGAGTTTTCGTACATTTTTAGCAATACACGATAAAGCAATTCTAATTTTTTGTAAAGCTCATCGTAACGCATGTTCGATTCTTGAAGTCGACCTGCTTTGCGCGATTTCAGAACCATAATGGCTTGTTTGTCAGTTTCTTTTGCTTTGCTTGCTAACTTGAGGTTGTTTTCGATATGCTTTTTATTTTCATCCATAAGTTGCTTAAGTTGCTGCATTTGACCCTTTACAATGGCCATTTGCTTGCTCATGCTACTCAAATTTCCTTTTAAATCGTCAATGTAACTTTTTAAAATTCCAATTGGATTAATTTCGATAAAAAGCCCTGTGAGCCATCTTATAAAAGATTTATACATAAAAAAGATAAGATTCCGAACCTTCTTATCCATTACAACGTAGATTAATGCACCTAACGCTAAAAGCAAAAACGAAAAATGTAATAAATTGGAGGTTAAGGTTATTAAAAAAGGAAGCATTTTATACAATAATACTCCTAAACCACCCAACATTGCTACAACTCCAACTTTACCAACAGCTCCTTCGGGTCGTTGCCAGAAGCTTTTTGTTGTGATATTATTATCCATCATTTTATTTAATATATTGTTTTAATTTTATAATATCATTTTCAAGTGCCGACAGTAAATCATTTAACGCTAAATTGAAACTGTTTTCGGTTGCTTTAATTTTAGTATCAGCATTGCTAATAAAAGATGTCAAATCTTCTTGCGTTTTTTGATGTTCTCTAATTTCTTCAGTAAGAATTTGAATTTTTTGACTTTTTTCTTTAATTAAATTTGTAATACGCTCTATATCAGATTTTTTGTTTTCTACATTTAACTGATATTGTTCTTTGGATGCTTTTAAAAAATTGGTTTCTTCTTGTTTTAAAACTTTTTTATAAAATTCAACTGAACCAACTAGTTTGTCCAATGTCACATCCATAGTTGCGGCTGTAGCAAATGCTGATTGATATTTTGTTGCCTCATCCATAGGCAGTTTTTCCAATGATTTAAGCGAACGCTTATATTCAAAATAATCAAATCCAGGTTGATTATTATCTTCTAAGGCTTTAAATAGTTTTGCTTCAATTGCCTCATCTTTTATGTATGTGTTGGCATTTTGAGTTGGTTCTGGAGACGAACTTTTGGTTGGTTCTGGCGCCTTTTTCTCGGTGCTAGTAACATTCGAAGTTGATTCAACTTCTGGCTCTTCTTCGATAGTAACGAATAGTGACTTTAAGTTTTCAAACATTTTGATAAAAATTAATATAAATAAAATTAGTTAACTATTTAGAAGCCAATTTTTATTTGCGCTTAAATAGGAACACAAAGTAAGATTATTTTTTTTGATTTACAAAATTTTGAACCAAATTTTGTCCATTATATACTGTATATTAGTTGTAGCGAAGTATTCGAAAATTTTAATACGTTAATATGTAATGAAATAATGCAATTTAGTTGATTTAAAAATTATGAAATTAATTGTTTTTTCACTCCGAAATCAAGTGTTTCGTAAAGTGAAATAATTTAATTTATGTTGAAAATAGGGATTACGAATACATTTAATACTAGAAAAAATGGTATGATTGTTTTTTTGTATCAAAATTGAAAGTATTTGGTTGATTGTTGATAGTATGTTTTGCTACATCGCAATACATTTGTACAATTCTAATATGGATTTTATTTCAACTCTTAAATTATGACTAAATCAGTTTTTAAAACAATTACGATTGTTCTGGGAATTATACTTTTTAGTGCCAATATTAAAGCCAATATTCCTATTGGTCAAAGTCAGCGGGTAAGTGATAATTGGCAGTTTTTACGTAGCGATTTAGGTGGAATTTGGGAAGCTGTTCGTCCAGCAGCTCCCGAATCGCCAGAGAGTGTTCAAATTTGGGAAAATGTGACCTTGCCACATTGTTATAATGCCCTCGATGCCCTCGACCCCAAAGGCAATTATTATCAAGGACCAACTTGGTATAAAACATTGATTTCGCCCGAAAATCCACAAGGAAGAATATTTTTACATTTCGAAGGAGTAGGGCAGGAGGCCGACGTTTATATTTACACTACCAAAGTGGGCAGTCATGTAGGTGGTTACGACGAATGGAGTGTGGACATTACCGATGCCGTTGAAAATTTCAAAAAAACAGATGTTTTCAAAAAGCAATTTTTCTCCAAAATTCCATTATCTATTCGGGTTGATAATTCGCGCAATTTGGAGCGAATTCCTTCTAGTATGTCCGATTTTAATGTGTATGGAGGTATTTACCGCCATTTGAATTTGGTTTATGCGCCTGCGGTAACGTTCAAAAAACCAGCTATCGAAAGCATTGTACAGCCCAAAACTAATAATACAAGTGTTAGTATTTCAACCTCACTATTGAATTTTTCGGATGCTGAAACCGCTACCGTTTTGGTAAAATTACTTTCGCCTGATGGCAAACTAGTTGCCGAAAAATTGGAAATTGTAAATTTAAAGAAAAGCAATGACTCCAAAATTTGTTTTGAAATAAAAAAAGCTGTACTTTGGTCACCCGATTCACCAAAATTGTATACCTGTATTGTGCACTTGAAAAGTAAAGCAGGCGAACAGATTTTTACCGAAAAAATTGGCTTTCGATATGTTGAGTTTGTTGAAAATGGTCCGTTTTTGCTCAATGGCAAGCGGTTGTTGCTAAGGGGCACACACCGTCACGAAGACCATGCAGGAGTAGGTGCAGCTATGACCGATGCGCAAATTACGCAGGAAATGAAGTTGATAAAGGATATGGGAGCCAATTTTATTAGGTTAGGACATTATCAGCAATCGGAATTGGTGCTCGACTTGTGCGACGAATTAGGTTTAGTAGTTTGGGAAGAAATTCCGTGGTGTAGAGGCGGTTTAGGAGGTAAGGTTTATCAACAACAAGCCAAAAGGATGCTCCAAAATATGATAGCCCAACACCGTAATCATCCTTCTATTGTGCTTTGGGGCATGGGGAATGAAAATGATTGGCCAGGCGATTTTGCTGAATTTGACAAAGACAAAATCAGAACATTTATGAAAGAATTACACGATTTATCGCATTCGTTAGATTCAACCCGTGTTACGTCTATCAGGCGTTGTGATTTTTGCAAAGATATAATTGATGTGTATTCTCCTTCGATATGGGCAGGTTGGTACAGAGGTGTTTATACTGATTATTTAAAAGCCAGCGAAACTGAAAAAAACAAAGTAAAACATTTTTTGCATGTGGAGTGGGGTGGCGATAGTCATGCCGGAAGGTACTCAGAACACCCAACTTATGGACTCGATAGAGTAAATCCGAGTCAGAGTGCCGATGAACGAGTAGGCGATGCAACCTTAAAAGGTGGTACACCTCGTGTATCGAAAGATGGCGATTGGAGCGAATCATATATGGTTGAATTGTTTGATTGGCACTTGAAAGAACAGGAAAAAATGCCTTGGTTGACTGGCACAGCGGCTTGGGTTTTTAAAGATTTTTCCACTCCATTACGACCCGAAAATCCTATACCATATATGAATCAAAAGGGAGTTGTGGAACGTGACCTGACACCAAAAGAAAGTTATTATGTTTTTCAATCGTATTGGGCACAAAAACCTATGTTGCATATTTACGGACATTCATGGCCAGTGCGTTGGGGAGCTGAAAACGAGATTAAAACCTTCAAGGTGTTTTCAAATTGCCCCAAAGTGGAATTAATTTTGAATGGTAAAAGTTTAGGGGTAAAACAACGGGTAACTGACGATTTTCCGGCAGCAGGTTTGCGATGGGATGCAGTACCACATGCAGGAAAAAATACACTAAAAGCCATTGCTATTGTAAAAAACAATGCAAAAAAAGACAGTATTTTAGTTGATGAAATAAGTTTTGAATATCAAACTGAGAAATGGGGTGCTGTATCTCAAATTGTAACTAAACTTACTAAAATATCCGAAAATGAAATGTGGGTCGAAGCTCAACTCATAGATTCCAAAGGAGTAAAATGCCTCGATGCTCGCGATTATATTGAATTTGACATAGTTGGCGATGATGTACTTTTAATTAATCAAGGAACGGCAAGTGGTTCGTCAAAAGTTCAGGCTCAAAATGGTCGAGCTCGAGTAAAAGTAATATTAAAGGGCAAAAATAGCATTGTGTCAGTGAAGTCGGCTAAAGCTAAAACTCAGTTGGTGAAAATTTAATTCTTTCATTAATCATGAAATCTCAAATTTTTAAATTAAAATTCAATCGTTTTTTAGCTTTTGAATAATTCGTTTTTTATGTTTAAAAACATATATCGTAAAAAAGTGCTTCAAAAATTTTGCTGTGAATATAAAATGTCCTACTTTTGGTCGACCAATTAAACTGGTCGACCAATTAGAAGTGCCAAATTATTAGCTATTAATTTGATAATAAATGCTTTAAATTTAATTTTGCAATAATACAACCATAAATATCTTTAATTTTAATTTTTTAAATACATGAAAAAAACAAGTAAATTATTTCTCTGGAAAGCATTGCTCGGTTTTGTGATTCTAATTACAAGTACAGCAAGTGCATTTTCGCAGATGAAAGTGTCAGGAACTGTTACCGACGGTAACAAAGATCCACTTATTGGAGTAACAGTATTGGTGAGTGGCTCAAAATCTGGTACAATAACCGATTTTGATGGAAAGTATTCCATTCAGGTACCCAACAACAAAGTATCCATTGCGTTTTCGTACATTGGTTACAAAACCGTATTGAAAGAGGTTGGAAATTCAACTGTTATCAATGTGGTTTTGGAAGAGGACACCAAAGAAATGGACGAAGTAGTAGTTGTAGCTTATGGTACACAACAAAAATCGCATTTAACAGGAGCCATTACCAAACTCAAAAACGAAAAGCTAGACGAAATTCCGGTTGCCAATATCGAACAGGCATTGCAAGGTAAAATGGCTGGTGTTCAGATAACTAACACAAATCCCGAAGCTGGTGAAGCAGCTCAAATACGTGTTCGTGGTATGGGTTCAATTAGTGCCAATGTATCACCGCTGATTGTAATTGATGGTTTTCCAACACCTGATGGACTTGCGGGGGTTAGTATGGGCGACGTTGAATCTATTGAGGTGTTGAAAGATGCTTCATCATCAGCTCTTTATGGTTCGCGTGCAGCTGGTGGTGTTATTTTAATTACAACCAAAAGCGGCAATGTAAAAAAACCTAAGTATAATTTTAAAATGTACACAGGTATACGTAATGCGTTGAAAATGCCTGATATGCTTTCACAAAAAGAATTGATGCAGCTATATATGGATGAGGCCGACCTTCGTAGAATGGACCCACTTGTAGATGGCTCAGCAACTACCATGAAGTACAATATGATGACAACAGGCGATCAGGCAGCTTATTTAATTGAAAAATACTTTGCGGATGCCCCTACTGATTGGGTTGGAGATGCATTAAGACCTTATGGTACCAATAATAATTACCAGTTAAGTGCTTCGGGTGGCGATAAAAACTTGAAATATTATATATCTGGTAATTATACGGGTGAAAATGGTATAATGAAAAACAGTACCTACGATAAATATACATTCAGAGCTAAATTGGACGCTGCTTTATCAAAAACTATTACAGTAGGTTTCAGTTTATCTCCTACATTTAGCCGCAAGGAAAACCCCGGAGTTGATTTGAATAATTATGGTCGTTATCCTACTTGGCTACCTATACGACATAACGAAGCCACTGCAAATTTAACGGGAAAAAACATTGGCGATTATGCAACACAATCCGATTTCAATGGAACTATCATATCAGGTGAAGGGTTAAACGGAGAAATATGGAACATTACAGGAGCAAATCCAGGTGGATCGAGCCAACAAAATCCTACTTCTATTCGCGAACGAATTCAAATTTTTACCGATGATTATC
>CAYXQZ010000005.1:0-46129 GCA_964466415.1 uncultured Paludibacter sp. | reverse complement strand
AAAGTTGGCGAGCCAAAGTATGTCCTGAACAATCAACAGTTTTTTCGTAACCCATTCCATTTGTTTCAGCCATTACTTTTTCGTATGTATCGGCATCCGAAACATAAACTTCGTCGGCTAATCCTAAATCCATGGCAATTTGGCAGCGCTCGGCAACAGTATCAACACCAATTACTTTTTCGGCTCCCATTGCCTTTGCCAACATTAATGCGGCTAAACCAACAGGCCCTAAACCTGTAACCAATACAGCATCATTGCCGCTAATTCCTATTTTTTCTAAGCCTTCGTATACAGTTCCAAATCCACATGCAATTTGAGCACCATCAGTATATGTCAACGAATCAGGAAGTAAAACCAGATCTTTTTCTTCGGCAATCATATATTCGGCCATACCGCCATCGCGTTGCCAACCATAAGCAGCACGTGATTCGCTTTTGCACGAAATCATATAACCTCGACGACAATCGTTGCAACATCCGCAACCTGAAATATGGTAAACCACCACACGGTCACCTTCTTTGAAACGTTTCATGCCAGAGCCGCAAGCAATAACTTGTCCGGCAGGTTCGTGACCACAAATTTTATTTTGATAACCTTCAGGTCCTTTGCCAAGGTGTTCGCGGTATATTGCGCGTATGTCGCTACCACAAATTGTTGACGACTTGATTTTTAATAGAACTTCGCCATGTCCGGGCTTTGGAAATTCTACATCTTTGAAAACTACGGTGCTATTTCCAGGTAAAAAAGCTGCTTTTGATTTGTATGACATAATTTTATGAATTATGAATTATAAGTTTTGAATTATGAATTGATTGGAGTTACTCCTTTTTTAAGTAAAATATTACCATATTTGGCCGTTTCGCCCGTCATAACCACTGCGAAAGCAGTTTTAGCACGGTCGTAAAAAGCAAAACGGTCGATACGTTCAATGGCAGGCACATTAGGGTTGGAAATATGTATGCTTTTGAGATAGGATTCTTCAACCGCAGGATCGAGTTGGTCGCCAGGCACTGCTGCCATCATAGCTAATGGATGTGGCACATACGCATCGAGTTCAAAAAGTGGAAGAATTGCTGCTAGCAAATCTGGTATACGTAAACCATCGGCACGTAAAACAAAGTCATTAAACGATTCGCCAGGGAAATGTGCATCGGCCAGAATAATTTCGTCGCCATGACCCATACGAGCCAATACAGCCAATAGTTCGGGGCTGATAAGAGGGGAAATTCCTTTTAACATAGGATTGTAATTTTGTAAATATTAGAATTAAAACTATATTTGTGCAATAATTCGTTATTGCAAATGCAAAAATACATTATAATGCTATCAATCAGTTGTATTTTTAAAACAACTTTGTGTGTAAAATAAACATATTTCGTCAGTAATGCTCTTAATATATGCTTGAATATTTAAATAAAATATCGGATAATAAGAAAATTGACCCATGGGAAGCAAAGCAAGATATTGCTGAAATGCGTGCAATAATACACTGTTGCAGGTACTGGATGCTATCGGAATGGGAATGCGAAAATCTGTCGTTCCCATTTTGGAGACTGTACCATAGTTGTACGGGTGGTTCGGTGGTTAAATACAACGAAGTGGAATACGAACTTACGAACCAAAAACTAATTCTTATTCCGCCTAATACATCGTTTTCGACACATATTAAAACACAGTCTACCATGCTCAAGGAGAGTATAGTAGGTAGAATTATTAAGACAACTACCGAAGTAGATTTTTTTAATAAAATGGGTCTGTGTGACCAATTTTTTGTGCATTTCAACTTGGGCTTTCCGTACGACAAAATGAAAGCAGGTATTTACGAAATTGAAATAAATGAATTTTGGCTTCAACAACTAAACCACATAAAAATTGACCTGTTGGATTCACCAAACACCATAGATGCACATTCCTCAATTGCTATCAATAGCATCATTATGTACTCCTTACATGAAACGCCAATTCGAAATTGGTATTTTCCGGTAGTTGACAAACGCATACTGAAAGTAATCTCGTATATTGACAAAAACATTGACAAAGAGCTTAAAAACGAGCAACTCAGCAAAATTGCAAATTTGGCAACCAACTCCTTTGCGCGACTTTTTAAACAGGCTTTAAAATGCAATGTAAAAAATTACATTCAACAACGCCGTATCGAACATGCCATCATGATTTTGCATCATTCGAACAAGGACATTGAAGACATAGCCCTTGAGTGTGGTTACTGCGATAGGCACCACTTTAGCAAAGTATTTAAACTCCAAACAGGCTTACCTCCTGCAAAGTATAGAACAAAAATTGGAATGTAGATAAATAATTTAATTAGAAATGATGGTTTGAATAGATTATTGTTTTGGAATGTTGAGATTCTTTTGAAAATAAATTAATCTATTATGATGTATTCATATATTAAGCAATTATGTTTTGGACAACTATCTGCTTTTCCAAAAAAATATAATATCTTTGGGGCGTATTTTATTACGACAATCACACCTTTTTGCAATATGCTTCTTTATTTAAAAAAAACGTTACCCTTTGCAATTCTACTATCCCTGATTTTATGCAATACTCAGGTCTATTCAATTGTATCAAACAATCAAATCAATTTTAAACAGATTTCGTTGAAAGAAGGCTTGTCGCAAAGTACGGTTTTTAATTTGTTGCAAGATAGTTTAGGCTACATTTGGGTGGCTACTGCCGATGGACTGAATAGATACGATGGCTATAAATTTTTAGTTTATAAAAACGAAAGAAACAAGCCAAACGCCATAATGGACAATAACATTTGGAGTCTGTATTTGCAAAACAGTAAATTTCTTTGGGTTGGTACAGGCAAGGGTGTAAGTTGTTTTGATATAAGCAAAAATAGTTTCGAAAACTTCCCGAAAATGGAAGGAAGTGAAAAAATGTGGGTTTACCAGATTTCGGAATGGACAAAAAATGAGTTTATTCTAGCAACCAACCTTGGACTTTATTCCTTCAGCAAAGAAAAAGGATATCGAAAACTTAATTTACCTCCGAAAGTTCCTGCATCAGCCGTTTATAAATTAAACGCTCAAAGCGTTTTGGTGGGTTCGTTCGATGGATTGTATATTTACTATCCCGGGAGCAATACTTTCAGGCTTGTTGACCAAAGACTGAAAGGAGTGAATGTTGCTGTTTTATTGCCGCAAAAAGGGGCGACTGGAAGGTTTTGGTTGGGTACCGAAGGATTTGGTGCTGTATTGTTTAATACTAAAACAGGAAGTATTGAAAAATGGTATCGCGAAAAGCCAGGTGAATTAAGTTCTGACTTTGTGAGGTCGATGTGTTACGACAATCAGCAGCGTTTGTGGATTGGAACTTTTGTTGGGTTAAATATTCTGAATGAATTTACGGGAACATTTCAACATTTGTATCATACAGGCAAAAAAGAAGGTGAAATTGCTCAAAATTCGATTAGAGCTTTGTATCTCGATAATCAGAACGGAATGTGGTGCGGTACGTATTATGGTGGTTTAAATTATTACCATTCACTAAAAAATCAGTTTGAACACATTCGTAAAGAGTATGACAACACCGGACTTAACGACAATGTTATCAGTGTATTAAAAGAAGATGCCAACGGAAATATCTGGATTGGAACGAACGAAAACGGCATTAACGTTCTGAATATGAAAACAGGAGTTTTTCGTAACTTCAGGAGTATCCCAAATAATCCGAACTCGCTGACAGCTAACAATGTAAAAGCTTTGCTCGAAGACACCAAAGGCGATTTTTGGATTGGCACTCAGGGCGGTGGGTTTTGCAAATACAATGCTCAGAATCGTACATTTAAGCGTATAAATATTAGTTCCGATCCGGTAGTAAATAACCGTGTGTATGCATTGCTTCACACTCCCAATGCCAGAAAGTTGCTTATAGGTACACTTCGTGGTTTGTATTGGTATGATAAAACTACAGGTGTCTCCGATGAATTTAGTATTGATGGGAAGTTTCCACTACGCGAATTTCAGATTCTTTCGCTTTTTTGCGATAGCCGCAAAATTATTTGGATTGGTACAAATTATGGATTCTATAGATACGATTATGTAAGCCGTAAGCTTGATAAACAATCGGGTGCAAATATGAATTTAAGTTTAATTCATTGTTTTCATGAAGATAAGTACCAACGTGTTTGGATAGGAGCAAAGGATGGTTTGTTTTGTTATAACATGAAAACAGGGGCTTTCGACAAAGAATTTGCAACAGCCGGGTTCCCCGAATTTATGATTCATGGTATCGAAGAAGACGATTTTGATAACCTGTGGCTTGGTACAGGCAATGGTTTGGTTGTGTTTAATATGCAATCGCTAAAATGGCGCATTTATTCCGAATCGGATGGCGTACAAAGTAATCAGTTTTCGCCCTATTCGCATTTACGAAGCAGCAATGGGAAAATGTATTTTGGTGGCATAAATGGCATTACAGCTTTTTATCCTGAACGAATGATTGATAATCCGTATGCACCGATACCTATAATTGATAAGCTAACTGTATTCAATAAAGCCGTTTTGCCCGACGACGAAACAGGAATAATTGATCAAAGTATCGACAGACTTTCTTCCATTCAACTTGAACCTGAATACAATGTTTTCGGTCTCGAATTTGTGGTTCCTAACTATGTTTCGGGGCAAAAAAACACCTTTTCGCATAAACTCGAAGGTTTTGATGAAGATTGGTATAATAGTGAAAAAACATCGATAAGTTATTCGAATTTAAAGCCCGGCAAATATACATTTCGGATAAAAGCTGCCAACGGTAACGGGAGATGGAGTTTGAGTGAACGGAAATTGATAATCAACGTTTTACCACATTGGTACGAAACCGTTCTGGCTAAAATTCTGTTTGCCATTCTGTTTATAGTAATTACCATTGCAGTTATCCAGTTTTATCTGGGACGAAAACTGATAGCAAACGAACTGGAATTGGAGCGTAAAGATAAAGAGCGCATAAAAGAGCTTGATCAGGCCAAAATACGTTTCTTTGTAAATGTTTCGCACGAGTTTCGTACGCCACTTACGTTAATTTTGTCGCCAGTGCGCGAAATGCTTAGCAAAGGTGTAAAAGAACTTTGGGTAAAAAAACAACTTCAGCTTATCGAAAGAAATGCTGACCGGATGTTACATCTTATAAATCAAGTTCTTGATTACCGGAAAACAGAACTTGGCGCGATGCCACTCCAGGTGCGTTGCGAAGAAATTGAGCCTTTTGTTCGTCAAAACTTCGAACTGTTCACCTCTTTTGCTCAAAGCAAAGGCTTTCATTATTTTTTCAACTCCACAGCGGGTGAAGCTAAGGTTTATTTCGACCGGAATTTTATGGAACGAATCTTGTCGAACTTGCTTGGCAATGCCTTTAAATACACACCGAATAATGGAACTATAGAGCTAAATTTGAGCATAAAAAACCATTTTATATGTATTGAGGTTATCGACACAGGTTTAGGTATTGCAAAGGAGAAATTCGAAAGTATATTCGACCGCTTTTATCAACAAGAAGAAAACGCACAAGGCACAGGAATAGGATTGTCGTTGGTGAAAAACTTAGTTGAAACACATCATGGTGAAATTTTGCTTGACAGTGAGTTGAATAAAGGTTCACGATTTACTGTACTTATTCCAACTGAAAAATCAGCTTATTCTGAAAATGAGTTTTATGTTGTAAACGAATTTAAAAACGAGACGTATACCGAAACAAACAATCAGTTATTCAATCCGGAGGAAACACCCGAATATGCCGAACAAATAAAGGATGAGACTGAAGCGGAAATGCCCGAAGAAGACACCCGAAGAAAACGTTTACTGATAGTGGAGGATGATGAAGAAATACGTAATTATCTGAACGAACAACTATTGTTGAAATACGATGTGCAGCTCGCCGAAAATGGCAAAGTGGCTTGGGAAAAATTAAATGAAAAAGAAGTGGATTTAATACTTTCGGACGTGATGATGCCCGTGATAGATGGTGTTGCACTTTGCAAAATGGTGAAGCAGAATATTCATTTTTCGCACATTCCATTTATTTTGCTCACGGCTAAAAACGATATAACCGATCAGCTGAAAGGTTTACAAACGGGTGCCGACGATTATATAGGTAAACCTTTTGTGTATTCAATTATCGATACCAAAATCACCAATATATTCCGCCAGCATAGTCGTATTATTTCCAGATATGCATCGAACCCCGATTTGGACACCCACGAACTGGTTTCGAACCCACTCGACGAAGAGTTTTTGAATAAAGCAGTTACAATTGTTGAGAAATACCTCGATAATTCTGATTTTTCGGTAGAGGAATTTAGCAGTGAAATGTGTATGAGCCGATCAGGGTTGCATTTAAAAATGAAAGCTATAACGGGAGAGTCGGCAGGTGACTTCATACGTAAAGTTCGATTGTCAACCGCTTGTAAACTGTTGAAGGAAGGACGCTATAATGTGGCTGAGATAAGTACCATGATTGGTATGTCGCCAACTTATTTTTCGACTACTTTTAAGAAATATATAGGTTGCTTACCCAGCGAATACGTGAAAACACTGCAAAATAAACAAGGTTGAAACTATTTTCAACCTAAACGAAAATACTTTTGAGTTTCATCAAATACTTTTGTGGCGTAAACAATTATACACGTAAATCATCACAAAAATGTATTCAAACCGAATGAAAATCAAAGTGTTATTTTTAGCCATTTCAGTTAGCGGATTATTATCGCTGAAAGCAGGAAATCCGAATCAGCCAGCATGGTTAAAAAAGAGTGTTGAAACGGCCAGCATTCAACTAAAGCAAATGTCGGCTAAGCTACACGACAAAACAGATAAAGCGCTTTTTCCACGTTCAGTGAAAGATGGTCAAATCAAATTAGTTGATGGAGATGACTGGACAAGTGGATTTTTCCCCGGTTCGCTTTGGTATGCTTACGAGCTTACAGGCGACAAACAACTGTTGGGAAATGCCCGTTATTATACCAACAAACTGGAACCACAGCAATTTTTTACAGGCAATCACGACATTGGTTTTATAATGTATTGCAGTTACGGAAATGCCCGCAGACTGTCGCCCGAAAAGAAAGATTCTCTCATATTAGTAAACTCTGCTATTAGCTTAACCAAACGTTTTTTTCCAAAGGTAGGTTTAATTCGTTCGTGGGACAACGAGCGTTGGGCATTTCCTGTAATCATCGATAATATGATGAATCTGGAACTACTATTTGAAATGAGTAAAACCACTGGTAATCCGCTTTATCGTGATATAGCCATTAAGCATGCCGACAAAACCATGGAAAACCACTTCCGCAAGGATATGAGCAGTTATCATGTGGTAAGTTACAATCCCGAAACCGGAAAAGTAGAAACAAAAGAAACGCATCAGGGCTATTCCAACGAATCGGCTTGGTCGCGCGGACAAGCATGGGGTATTTACGGATATACATTATGTTATCGCGAAACTGGCGATAAAAAATACCTCACACAGGCCAAAGCAATTGCTTCGTATATAATGAATCATCCTGCAATGCCCAAGGACAAAGTGCCTTATTGGGATTACAATGCACCAAAAATTCCGAACGAACCACGCGATGCCTCAGCCGGAGCTGTGGCTGCATCGGCTTTGCTCGAACTATATACAATTACGGGCGATAAACAGTATTTTTCGTTTGCCGAAGGAACGCTGAAAAGTTTATCGGGTAAAAAGTATTTAGCCAAAGTAGGTACAAACCATAATTTTATTTTAATGCATTCGGTAGGCAGTGCTCCCCACGAATCTGAAGTTGTTAAGCCACTAGTATATGCCGACTACTATTATCTTGAAGCGTTAAAACGATACATGGATATATTATCAGCCCGATAGCTGACTGTTTTCCTCGAAAATTAAAAATCTAAATAGAAATAAACATAGTAATATTATGAAAATCAAATCATTAGAACTTAAATTTGTGTTGCTTGTCTTCCTGTTTACAGCAGTAAGCGCACAAAGTATTTTTGCCCAGCAACGTTTCAATTTGGTTGGAACAGTTGTGGATAAAGCTGGCGAGTCAATTATTGGAGCCAATATAAAGCTAAAAGAAGAGCAAAAAGGTACTATCACCGACCTGAATGGAAAATTTTCGTTGCAGGTATTCAAAAATGCCCAGATAGTAGTGAGTTACATTGGAATGGAACCACAAACACTGAAAGTTGTTGACAATAAACCGCTGTATGTTGTACTCGAAGCCAGTGCGCAGAGTTTGGACGAAGTAGTTGTTATCGGTTACGGTCAATCAACCAAACGCGATTTGACAGGTTCCATGTCAAAAGTAAATATTGATGACATTACAAAAGCTCCCGTTCCGTCGGTTACCGATGCGTTGGGCGGTCGTATTGCCGGAGTTTCGGTTACTTCACCCGACGGACAGCCCGGAGCTGTTGCCAACATCGTAATACGTGGTTCAAATTCGCTAACTGGCGATAACTCTCCATTGTATGTTATTGATGGATTTCCGCTCGAAAATGCACAACTCAATGCAACTCCACCCGAAGATATTGAGTCAATAGAAATATTGAAAGATGCTTCGGCTACAGCTATTTACGGTGCTCGTGGTTCAAATGGAGTTATTATTATTACTACAAAAAAAGGTAAAGTCGGTAAGCCAACTGTTTCGTACGATGGAAGTTTTGGAATGCAAAAAGTCACAAAACTAGTCGATGTAATGAGTCCCTACGAGTTTGTGCGTATGTATAATGAAGTGGAGCCCACATTAGCACAATCAAGATACTTTATCAATGGTTTGACGCTTGATAGCTACAAAGATATTGCTGGAACGAATTATCAGAATGAAATTTTCAGGGAAGCTCCCATGCACAGTCATAATCTTGCAGTGAGAGGCGGTACAGAAGCTACCAAATACAGTGTGTCGCTGAACTACATGGACCAAAAAGGAGTAATGGTAAATGGTGGATTTAAACGTATGCAAGGAAAATTTGTACTCGATCAGGAAATTACTAAAAAAATAAAAGCCGGAATTAATGTTGGCTATGTACAATCGGACACTTACGGAAGTACACCTTCGGAATTTGGTTTTAAGGCCGAAACCTATATCATGACCGATGTTTGGGGTTATCGCCCTGTTGGCACAGGTGGTGAAGATATTTCGGAAGGTGCTACCGACCCAGAAGACCTACCAACCGATTTGCGTTTCAATCCTGTATTGAACATTAAAAATATTTATAATGACAAACTTAATAATAATCTGAGTGCCAATGCATATATCGATATTAATTTCAATAAATACCTGAAATTACGCAGTACGTTGGGAACCAATATCTCAGTCTATAAAAATTCGGAGTTTTACAATTCGAACACCAAACGTGGAAATCCCCGTTTGTCAAATCCCGAAGGAGTTAATGGTCAAGTTGTTTACAACGAAAATAACACTTGGTTGAATGAGAATATCATGACATACAACCGTAAACTCAATAAAAATCATAAGATTATTGTTATGGGAGGCTTTACTGCTCAGGGTGCAAATTCATCCTCGTACGGATCACGAGCTATTAATCTGCCTTACGAATCGCTTGGGTTAAGCGGAATGGATCACGGAAAGCCACAATTAATTACAGCAAAAACAAGTGAATGGACATTGGCGTCGTTTCTTGGTCGTGTTAATTATGATTATAAATCACGCTTTTTATTAACCGCATCTATGCGTGCCGATGGGTCTTCAAAATTTCCTACCGAAAACAAATGGAGTTATTTCCCTTCGGGTTCTGTGGCATGGCGAATTGGCGAAGAAAATTTTGTAAAAAACCATTTAAAGTCGATTTCAGATCTTAAACTACGACTTAGTTCGGGTGCAACTGGCAATAACCGTGTGGGCGACTTTGCTGCTTTTGAACAAATGACCGGAACGTATTATTACAATGGAAATACATACGATGCCATTGTACCTACTTCGTTGGCAAATAAATATCTGAAATGGGAAAGTACACGTCAGGATAATATTGGTCTTGACTTAGGACTTTTTGCACAACGACTCACAGTGACTGTGGACTTGTATAATAAAGTTACCAATAACTTATTGTTGAATAGCCAAATAGCACCTTCAACGGGTTATCGTTTTGCTATGAAGAACATTGGTAAAGTTGCAAACAGAGGTGTTGAATTAACCATAAATTCGGTTAATATCAAAACAAAAAATTTCCAGTGGACCACGAACTTCAATATTTCATTTAACAAAAATATAGTGCTTGAATTATCTGAAGGTCAACATTCATACTCTTCTTCGCCTAACGGTACTTCCGGAACATCATTCTCGCCAAATATGTATATTGCTATAGTGGGTCAACCAATGGCACAAATGCTGGGTTATGTGTGGGACGGAGTGTATCAGTACAGCGATTTTGATAAAACGCCTTCGGGAACTTATGTACTTCGTAACGATGTAACCTGCAATTCGCCCAGCCGTACCAATGTGGTACAACCCGGTTATGTGAAGTTTAGAGATTTGAATGGCGATAAAATTATCAATACAAGCGACTTAACAACTATAGGTAATCCTTTTCCAATCCATATTGGAGGTTTTAACAATACAATTACATACAAGGGTTTTGAGCTGAGTGCATTCCTGCAATGGTCATACGGAAATGATATATACAACGGAAACCGCGATATTTTTGAATCGGGACGTTTGACTTACAAAAATATGAATCACTTTGCTACTTTTGCCAATCGCTGGAGTCCTGATAATCAAACAGGTGTATTTCCTGTGGCTCGAGGTGATTATGAAGGTAATTACGCCTCTACACGCAGCGTAGAAGATGGTTCATTTCTTCGATTGAAGATGGCATCGATGGGGTATTATTTCGATAAGAAAATTGTAAAAAGCATCGGATTAAGTAAACTCAAATTGTATGTTTCGGGGACCAATTTGTTTACACTAACAAATTATGATGGTTACGACCCCGAAGTGTCGGCTATAAAAAATGCGCTGATTCCAGGGTTCGATTACAGTACTTATCCACGTGCACGTACCTTTACCGTTGGTATTAATGCCGAATTTTAATAATAACCTTATAATAATCTGAAAAAAAAGAAACAATATGAGAACATATAATAACTATATTAAAACCTTGTTTTTACTGCTTGTGTTAGTATTTACAAGCTCGTGCGAAGATTTCCTCACTACCACTCCAACCGATTTTATATCGCCGGAGAATTTTTACAATACCGAAACAGAAGCCGATATGGCCATTGCGGGAGTATATCAAAGTCTCAACGAATTGTACAAAGATGTCTTTAAAAATGGTTTTACGGCCAGTACCGACGAAACAGTGTATGTTTATACCGGCTCTGCCAATCAAATGATAATTAAAACATTTGATGCTACAACGCCCGATGTGTATAATACCTGGTCGAAATTGTATCTTGGAGTTTATCGTGCCAATGCATTTTTGAAAAATATCAACAAACTCGATGTGGATTCGGTTAAGAAAAATGCATTTATTGCCGAAGCTCGTTTTCTGCGAGGTTATTTCTACTATCATCTTGTTATGCTTTACGGTGATGTTCCACACCGTTTGCAACCCATTGAGTCGCCAATAAATACAGATTTGGCCAGAACTCCAAGGGAAGTGGTTTTCGACTCGGTTTGTGCTGATATGAAATTTGCCACAGAACATTTATATACCTATACATTACAAAAAGGTGCTCCCGTAAGAGCTTGTAATGAAGCAGCAACAGGTGTGCTTGCGCGGGTATATCTAAGCATGGCCGGTGTGCTCAATAAGCCTGAGTATTATGCCAAAGCACTCGAAATATTATTGCCATTGGTGAACAGTCAGACTATAAAGCTTAATCCCGACTACACTCAGATTTGGAAAAATATCTCAGCAGATACTTACGACCATGTTTCGAGAGAAATAATGTTTGATGTGGAATTTAATGCTGACCTATATAAATACCTCTACGGAGGCTGGGCATCGAATGTGGCACCTGCTGCACCTGCTGGCGGTACTTACAATCCAAACGACCGTTTCAGAGTAACAACTACATTTTGGCAATATTACCAAAGCGACAAAAATGATGTTCGATACACTTGGAATATAGCTGATTACAACTACAGCACATTAGATGTTAAAACGCCGAAAGCTGCCTATACCGCCAACGGAAGTAACGCCACCGACCGCAATCCGGGCAAATTTCGTCGCGACTGGGAGGTATCTCTACCACGCGACCCGAATAAAAACGGAGCCAACTTTCCGATTTTAAGATATTCGGATGTGCTGCTTATGCTCAGCGAGGCCGAAAACGAAGTAAACGGACCTACAGATGTAGCTTTTGCAGCCTTAGACTCAGTTAGGTCAAGAGCCAAAGCATTTAAATTTAGCGATTTGCCCGTTCGTCCTACACAGGAAGAACTAAGAACCATTATTCGTGACGAGCGTTCACGCGAATTGTGTTTCGAATCTACCACCCGCTACTACGATTTAATCCGCTGGGGAATTATTTTCGATAAATTTACCGAAGTGGGCAATACAATGAAACTGGTGGGTGGCGCTAATGGTGCAAACTGGGCAAATAAGCTCTATTATGTGCTTAAACCACAACATATTTTGTTTCCGATTCCACAAATAGAGATGCAACTTAACAGTAAAATGACACAAAATCCGGGATATTAATTCCTATAAAAATTGAATAATATGAAGAAGTTTAGATATTTAAGTCTGATAACAATACTCTTAGCGCTTATAGCTTGCGAACGGGAACCCGAAAAATTACAGTTTGATGTGAAATTGAAGGCAGATAAAATTGTTTCGACAAGTGCCGATACGCTTGTAGTCTATAAAAATACAGCACTAATTTTCAATATGACCGGAAATCCCGATATCGTCACCTTTTTTTCGGGCGAAAACACACATGCTTACGAATATCGTGCGCGTATAAAAGCCGCAGGAACACCCAAATTGGATTTTTACTACAATTCGCGTCAGGTTACAGCTACACAAAGTGTTGATGTATTGGCTTCGACTGACTTTTCGGGTATTACCGATAGTTTAAGTGTAAAAACAGCTAAGTGGGACACACTTACGCCATTAGATATGAAAGCATATATAAATACCAATGTGGCAAAGCCGATTTCCACTATTAATCTATCGAAATATGCTTCAACACCGGTTTACCTGGCATTCCGACTAATTATAAATTCGGCAGTGCGATTCTCTTATCCTACTTTTTCGGCACTTACCGTAAAAAATTATCTTGGCGATGGCAATGCAAGTACCATTGTTGATGGTTTTACGGCTGCGGGAATGAGCTTTGTAACTTTATCCGAAAATGGAGCATGGAAAAATAATTACGGTGCAACTACAACTGGTACTACGCTTTGGAAACTAAGTTCGAATACAATAACTGTAAACACAACTCCATTTGCAGCTCCAACTAATACCGATGGGAAGCTACATGAACTGTGGGCTGTTTCAAAATTAATTGCTTTGGATGCCGTAATGCCTGATGCAGGGATAAGTGCAAAAAATGTATTTGATCCAGCCGGCGATTTCAATTATACATACACCAAAACGGGCATCTATAAAGTTACTTTTGTGGCAGCGCGTACTACAGGAAACGGAGTTGAAAATGAAGTGGTAAAAGAAATGGTGGTAAAGGTTGTTGATGCACCCTGAAAATTTTAGCATAAAACTTCTACTTTTTACATTTAAAAAATGAAACCAAAAAACCTTTTAATTTTAATACTTTGCGCTATGTCAATTGCTTTGTTGGCGAAAGACAATACATTCAATATAAGTCAATACAATGTGGTTTGGGATAGCCCAAGTAAAAACTCGAGTGAATCGATGCCCTGTGGCGGAGGCGATATTGGTACCAATGTGTGGGTAGAAAATGGTGATTTGTTGCTATATCTTTCGCGAAGCGGAGCTTTTGAAGAAAACGGTGTAATGCCAAAGTTCGGAAGAATCCGCTTGCGTCTAAACCCAAATCCATTTACAGGAGGTGAATTCCGACAAGAGTTGGAACTTGAAAAAGGATATGTTACCATCAGTGGGAAAAATAACGGACTGTCAGTCAAACTGAAAGTTTGGGTAGATGTGTTCAATCCTGTTGTTCATATCGAAGCTGAAAGCAATAAACCTGTAATGGCTGATGCCTTTTACGAAAGCTGGCGATTCAGTGAACGTGAGTGGACAACAACCGAAGAATTTCAATGCAGCCGTGCATATCTCGAAGCACTCGTAAAGCCGGTTATTCGTCGTGATAGCATTCGGTTTGAAGGAAACAGGGTGTTGTTTTTTCACCGTAATCGCGACGAAACTATTTACGATATGACCATAAAACAACAGGCACTCGAATCTGTGAAAAATCAACTTTGGAATCCGTTGAAAAACCTGACGTTCGGAGGTTGTTTGGAGGGCGACAATATGCAGCCAACCAAAACACTTACGGGCAAATATTGTATAACTGATTTCAAAGCGTGGCAATTATCAACACCGAAGCCATTGACAAAAATTCACCTGCGGACATATTTACATGTAAATCAAACCATTGACAATACAGCATTTATCCGGGAACTCAATGCATTGGCATTTAAGGCAAAAAGCGAAGAAACAGAATCGGCTAAACGTTCGTCAAACTGGTGGAAACAGTATTTTCAGCGCGGACATATTGCTATTAATACCGAAAAAACAGATACTTCGTCGTTAGCATGGCAGGTGGGTAGAAACTATAACGTATTTCGTTATCAGATGGGCTGTAATGCCTTTGGCAAATATCCAACTAAATTTAACGGAGGATTATTTACGTTTGACCCGACTTCCGTTCATGCCAACTATCAGGCAACTCCCGATCACCGCGACTGGGGAGGTGTGACTTTTACGGCTCAGAATCAGCGACTGCTCTATTGGCCTATGCTTAAAAGTGGTGATTTTGATATGATTGCTCCTCAGCTTGATTTTTATCTCAATGCACTGAGAAATGCTGAAATACGCACCAAAGTATATTGGGGACACAATGGAGCTTCGTTTACCGAACAAATGGAATGTTTTGGTTTACCTGTAGCTTTCGAATACGGTTGGAACCGTCCTGCAACCTATCCCGAAGGCGTTGAATACAATAAATGGCTGGAATATGTCTGGGATACATCGCTCGAGTTCTGTATGATAGCCATGGATAAATATCAGTATAACGGCGACGATATATCGAAATACATTCCACTGATTGAAAGCTGTCTGACATTTTTCAATGAACATTATCAACAGGAAGCACTGAAACGATCCGTAACACCTCTGGATGGAAAAGGAAAACTGGTTATCTTTCCGGGTTCAGCTGCCGAAACATATAAAGTAACTTACAATGCCAGTTCAACTGTAGCTGCCTTACAATCGGTTTTAAAACGTTTTGTTGCATTGCCATTGGATTTATTGGGTTACGAAAAAAGAGGTGTGTGGGAAAAAATGTTGAAATCTATTCCGGAAATTCCAACCATGCAAAAAGAGGGTCATACAGTTATTGCTCCGGCCGAAACTTGGTTCCGCCGTCAAAATCACGAGATGCCTCAGCTTTATCCGGTTTATCCCTGGGGAATATACGGCGTGGGAAAGCCTGATTTGCAATTAGCCATTGATACATGGTTGTATGGTGCCGAAACCGATATGCAGAAAAATTGTCCGAAACTGAGTTGGCATCAGGAAGCCATTTATTGTGCACGTATGGGTTTGACCGATGAAGCCAAACGTCGTGAAACAGATAAAATGCGGAATTCGGAACGTAGATTTCCAACTTTTTGGGGACCTGGACACGATTGGGTACCTGACCATAACTGGGGCGGAAGTGGTATGATTGGTTTACAGGAAATGCTGATGCAAACTGACGATCGAAAAATTCTGTTATTCCCGGCCTGGCCAAAGGAATGGGATGTTGATTTTAAAATTTATGCTCCTTACAATACTATTTTAGAAGGAGTTTTAAAAGATGGAAAGCTTCAAAAACTGAAAGTTACACCCGAAGAACGACGGACTGATGTTCAGTTGTTATTGAAATAAATTGATAAATATATTTACCAGATAAAAACAAAAAATGAAACGATATTTTAGTAGTTTAGTTGTTTTATTTATAGCATTTAATGCCATTACAGCACAAAATGCGAAGATAAAATATCCCTATAAATTTTTAGCAAAAGGCAATCCAATTGTAACTCACATGTATACTGCCGACCCCACTGCAAGGGTATTTGATGGCAGGTTGTATGTTTATCCGTCGCACGACCGCGATACGGCAACCTGGTTTACTATGGACGATTGGCATGTGTATTCGACTGCTGATATGAAAAATTGGACAGATCATGGTGTGTGCCTTAGTTTAAATGACCTTTCGTGGGCAAAAAAATACGCCTGGGCACCCGATTGTGTTTTCAGAAATGGTAAATACTATTTTTATTACCCTACGGATAAAGATTATATTGGAGTTGGTGTTGGTAAAAAGCCTTACGGACCATTTACCGATCCGTTGAATAAACCATTGTTAAACCGCAACACAAAAGGTGTGATTTGTACGGGAGATTTTATAGACCCCTGCGTTTTTGTCGACGATGATGGAAGTGCATACATCTATTTTGGTCAGAATCAAGCCAATGTGGTAAAGCTGAACGATGATATGATTTCGTTCAGCGATACTGTACGGGTTTTGAAAGGAGTGGAAGGTTTTTTCGAAGCAGCATGGATGCACAAATACAAAGGCAAATACTATTTGTCCTATTCAGGGCCTAATCCGGGGCGTAAGAAAATTTTGTATTGCGTGAGCGATAGTCCGTATGGACCTTTTGAATTCAAAGGTGAAATTCTTGAACCCATGAATAGTTGTACCAATCACCACTCTATAGTTGAGTACAAAGGTCAATGGTATTTGTTTTATCACAATTCCGACTTGTATTTTGAACAACATCCGAATGAAAAACCGGTTTGCGACTGGAGTAAACCAGCGCCATTTCGTCGTTCCATTTGTGTAGACTATTTGTATTACAACGAAGATGGAACAATCCAAAAAGTGATACCAACAAAAAATAGTGTTAGTAAAATTTCGAAAAGATAGTATTTAAATAAATAAAAAAAATGAGAATAAGGTCAATAATTATTTCGTGTTTAATTCTATTTCAAACAAGTACAAATATTTTCTGTCAGGATTTGAAAGGTGAAGCATTTTCGCTTATCAATCTAAATTACAAAGGATTAGAGTCGGTAAAGGAGTTGCATGAATCGGGCAAGGATAAAGAAGCATCTGAGGCACTATTAACTTACTATCGCAACCGAAAAACGGTAGTGAATCCCGATGTAAATTTAGAAAATATTTCCATTTCGAAGGAAGACGAGAAAATGGCCGAAGATGCATTGGAACATATCTTTTTCTCTTATGCCGGTTTCAAACCCCTGAACTATGGGAAAGACATTGACTGGACTTACTGGCCTGTTCACGACAACGAACTCCGCTGGCAATTGCATCGCCAAAAATGGTTTTTACCTATGGGCAAAATGTTTCGCAAAACAGGAGATGAAAAATATGCACGCGAATGGATATTTCAGTATTTGGACTGGGTAAAGAAGAATCCGCTTATTCCACAAGTTAAAAAAGTATTGTCGAAAGAGGAGCAGCTTATTGAAGATAACAAGGTGGACAACGATAATATGCGTTATGCCTGGCGACCCATGGAAGTCAGCAATCGCTTAGCCGATCAGTACGCTATTTTTCAACATTTTAATACTTCAGTAGCCTTTACTCCTGAATTTCTGACAACATTTCTGTGGAATACACACCGCCATGCCGATTTTGTATTTAACCATTATTCCAAAGAAGGTAATCACTTGCTTTTTGAAGCGCAACGTATATTGTATGCCGGAGTTTTCTTTCCCGAATTCAAGGATGCAGCGGTTTGGAGAAAATCGGGTGCCGAAATACTCAATCGCGAAATGTCCAAACAAGTGTACGACGATGGTTTTCAGTTCGAGCTCGACCCTGGTTATCACGCAGCCTCTATCAATATCTTTCTTTCGGCATTGCGTGTCAGTGAAATAAACGGATATAATGTTCTTTTCCCTCCTATTTATAAGGAAACCATAGCCCAAATGATAGAAGCATATTATAATGTTATGTTGCCCGATTACTCCATGCCTATGTTCAGCGATTTAGGTTTGAAAGTAAAGCGCGATGCTCTCAAAAGCTTTAATGCCTGGACAAAATACTTTCCAAAAAACGATCAAATTAAATTTTTTGCCACAGAAGGAAAAACAGGAAAGGCACCTGTTTATACTTCAAAAGCATTTAAAACGTCAGGGTTTTATAGTTTTCGTAGTAACTGGAGTGAAGATGCCACTGCCATGATATTGAAAGCCGGACCACCTGCCGGTTGGCATTGCCAATTAGACAATGGGACTTTTAATCTGATGATAAAAGGGCGTAATTTCTTTCCAGATGCGGGTTCGTATACCTATGGTGGCGATGCTGAAATTATGAGAATGAGAGATTGGTTTCGTCAGACAAAAGTGCACAATACCTTGACCTTGGATAATAAAAATCTTGAAACTGCCGATAGTAAATGTTTATTGTGGAAAACGAATCAATCAACTGAAATTTTAGTGGTTGAAAATCAGAGTTATACAGGCTTAAAGCACCGACGTTCCGTGTTTTTTGTAGATAAAAAGTATTTTGTAATTGTTGACGAAGCAGTTGGTTCAGCTACCGGAAAAGTGGGACTTCATTATCAGATGTGCGAAGGCGATGTAAAACTGGATTTGGCTGCCAATAAGGCATTTACACAATTCAACGATAATAACAATGTGATTGTAAGTACTATTTGCAATCGGAAACAAACCTTGGTAGAAGAAGAAGGATGGGTCTCGTATAAATCGAAGGAAAAATTTCCACGTAAGGCATTTTCGTTTGATGTTGAGAAAAAAGATTCCTCGCCTGTGAGGTATATTACCGTAATTATGCCTTGCGATAAACCAAATCAAATGCCCGAAATTAAAGCATCATTTGGTTCGAAAGAGTTTAGCGAAAGCGGCTTAAAAATCAGGATAACTGTAAATGGCAAAAAAACAAATCTGACATATCAGTTAGTAAAGTAAAATCTTCTGCTGTCAAATGAAACAGACTCAAACGACAATAATCCTTTTTGTAATCTTAATGCTTTTACTCCCGGCATGTAAAAGTCCGATTGAAGAGCCTGTAAAGCCTCCTCCGGTTGATTATTCAAAAGTATTTCTTCAATGGGATTTTGAGAAAGAACCAACAGGTTTAAATGGTTATCCTTCTACAAATATTCAAATAGTGGCCGACCCCTTGAATCCGGCTAATAAAGTAATGAAGGTTAGTTTGCCCGAAGGTGAATATCGTACCGAAGTTTCGCCAACAAAGAGAAACTCAACTTCATTGAACTATTTTCATGCTGATGATAATAGCTTGGAATCAGGGGATGAATTTTGGTTGGGAATTAAAATTTTAAAACCAAAAGAAATCTTTTCCGGGCAACCTGTAATTGTACAAATAGGGCCAATAAATAATCCGACCAATAATCCGGGAGTAACCAGTGCCGGACACTATCAGCTGCAATGGAAAAGTGATATAAACAAATGGCGATGGAGGGAGTTTTCATCCACATTTAATCCTAATTCTACGGCTACTGATATGGTAACTGTTAACTATGGAGTTTGGGAAAAATTTGTGTTTCATTGTAAATTTAAAAGTAATGCTAATGGATTAATTGAAGTGTGGCGAAATGGGGAACTGATTTATAGAGTTGGTCGTCAAAATGGTACAGCTAAATCGCAAACCCGAATCGTATGGGGTGTATATACAGGAATTGGCAATACCAACCATCCTTATGCAAGTTGCTATTACGACGATGTGAAAATCGGAAATCGAAATGCAGGTTATGATGATGTTGTTCCCAAATAGTTATTTCAAAAAAAAACAAAGATTAATTCACAAACAATACAGGTAATGAAAAAAATAGTTCTTATAAATTTAATTGTTTTCATAAGTGCTTTGATGCTTGCAAATGAAGTTGATTGTGTTAAAAACAGAAAAATTGAATTGATTAAATACGAAAAAATTTATGTAATTAAAACACCGGAAAACCCCTTTAAAAAGACTCCCGTTATTAAGATTAGTTCGGCTGATGTACTTCCGAAAATTAAAAATATGCATCCTCGCATGTTTATTACTAACGATAAGATACAAGAGCTTAAAAAACAATACAGTTCAGATATAATGCTTCAAAAATATGTGAAAGATATTTTAGTTGAAGCTGATAAAATAGAACGAAGTACAGAGGAAAAGGATGAGAAGAAGTTTCTATCTGATATGTTAGTGCTTGGATTTGCGTACCACTGGACAAATGATAACCGATTTGCAATTAAAGCAACTAATTTCATGCTCGAATCTGCTACCCGCTCTTATTGGGGAATGGACTTTTTGCCCATAGCCGATGCTGCCTTAACAGTGGGGATTGGCTACGATATTTTTTACAATTATTTTGATGCTGATACCCGCAATACAATAAGGGTTGGTATTATTAAAAACGGATTGTATCCCGGAATTGCAGCTTATGATGGTGCACCCTTCGGTTGGTTCAAAGATGTACGACACAATTGGAATATTGTTTGTAACTCGTCCATGATAATTAGCTCATTGGCTATTGCTGAAGATGATGTTACCTTTAATTATTTTGCCGGAAAAATGGTGCCGGAAGCCGTAAAATCGCTGGCAAAGGCTTTCAATGAATATGCTTTAGATGGTGCATATCCCGAAGGTACCGGGTATTGGGGATACGCTACATCGGTTGGTATATTGGGTTTGGAAGCCATGCAAAACGCTTTGAATACCGATTTTGGGTTATCAAAATTTGAGGGATTCGACAAAACCTATTATTTCCGCTGGCATTTAACGGCACCCAACGGAATTGGAGCAACCTTTGCCGATTGTACTCCCGGTTGGCCTGTTAGACCCGAAGGAATTGCTTTGTGGTTAGGCAAACGGTTTAACGACCCCCGATTGATTAATTACGAACATACGTTGTTAGCACAAAGCAAACGGAAAGCAACCATCTACCACCTCATGTACTATCAACCTACAACTCAAACCGTTTTCGAACCACTACCTACCGATGCTTATTTTAAAGGTCCGGTTGAAGTGGCCACCATGCGCACCGAATGGGATAATCCCAATGCAGTGTATGTCAATATAAAAGCCGGATACAATCAGGTGAATCATGGGCATCTCGATTTGGGAAGATTTGAATATTATGCCTTGGGCGAATGTTGGTTTACCGAGCTCGGAAAAGAAGAATATGGTTTGCCCGACTATTTTGATATGAACGGCAAACGCTGGACTTATTTCCGAGCCGGAGCATTGAGCCACAATGTGCCGATTATTGATGAAAAAAATCAGAATATGTACGCAACAACTCATTTTTCGAATGTTGCTATTAATCAGCCGATTTCGTCGGTGAAAATTGATTTGAGCGATGCGTATAAAAATCAATCCAAATCGATGTCCCGTGAACTAAGCATGGATAAAAGTTCAAAAAATGTAACAATCACCGATTCATACGATTTGCTTCAAAATTCAATCGTTTCGTGGCGTGGAATTACCGAAGCTAAAATTCAAATTTCTGGAAATAAAGCTGTACTCGAACAAAAAGGAAAAAAGATTCAGGTTAAAATTTTAAGTCCGAAAAACGGAAAATTCATTGTGGAATCGGCTGAGCAAAAACCACCACTTAAGGAAAATAAAGGATTTAGTATTTTAAAAGTAGTATCGTCTGCAAAAGCGGGTGTTGCGGTTTTGAAGGTTGAAATATCTACAATCAACTAAATTTGAATTGATAAAAAAAATGAAAACCACAAAATTATTATTGTTGATAATTGGCATAATTGGTTGCATTGAAAGTCAGGCTTCCACTTTTTCGAGCAAGCCGGTTGATGTAAACAAGCTGTTAAGCAATTCTGCCCGAACCGACCTGATTGGTCGCGAGATGTGGAATTGGGCTACATTGCTTATCTCTAAAGGCGATGCACAAACACCCGATTTGCGTAATCAAGATTATGGCATTTCGCAACTTCCCAATGCCATGTGGGCTATTCCTACAATGGGTTTGCCGGGTCGTTGGTGCTACGGTGTACAAACAAAACTTTCGGATGTTGTGAAAGTGAAGATAACTCAGTTAAAAGATTCAAAAAGTATCAGGTTAGATTTTGTACCCACCCGCAATGAATGGACACCAGCGTATCTCTCAACCTATTTCAGGGCGTTGCCTGATACCTTGAAAGGATCTTATCCGCATTCGGGAGACCTGACAATTAAAGAAAAAAAATGCATTACCGAAAATAATGTACTGATATTGGAATATGCTCTGACACATGATAACAGAACCAGCGGCGAATACACGATTGAAATCCTGCTGCCGGTTTTTAAAGCTTTTGAAAGTCAAGCAAAATATACATTTAGTACTGTAACCGATGCTCGTGCAATGGGCAAAACCTTGCCTGTGGATGGTTTTGTTGCTGTGCAGAATTCTGAAAATACAAACAAAAAATTCACTGTACAACTTAAACCTTTTGAGAGTAAAACCATTCGGTTTGCGATTGCATTTGATACCTATTCCATCGAAAATGCGAAAAAAAATGCCTCCGAATACAGTAAGAATGCAACGGTTTTTTCGGAACAAATCAATAAATTTAATCGGTGGTATGCCGATAATGTGCCACATTTGCAAATTGATGATTACGATATGCTTAAACTGTATTATTATCGTTGGTTTGTGTTGTATCGTAATTATCACAATCCGTCGAAATACATCAAGAATCATCCTTTTAAAACGCCGGTTTTTTATGAAAGTCCCTTTGGGAGTTGGTTTGGAAGTACTGTCGGGTTATCAGTCCCGCTGCATGTAGCTGATGCCAAATGGGCTAAATCGCCCGAAATGGCAAAAAATGATTTACTGAATTGGAAAAATCAGGGCGAACTCTTCGATAATTATATTCAGTACACCCCTAAGTCCATTTGGGAACTTTATTTGCATTATCCGGACGCTGTTTTTTTAGACAGCATGTACAGTTACGTTCGATTTGTTTCTGACCGTGAAAATAACAAAACTGACAATTCAGTTTTGCCAATTCAGGAAGGAAGTTGGCCAACAGGAGCTGAATATCAGCCTGCTTTTTATGAGTTTACAAAAGAAAAATGGGATTGGCGACAGGATCATGAAGGCAAGAAACTATTTGGCACAAACACCACTTCATTAATCCGACTTGACAAAGCAACATTCTCAATAGCAAATAATCACGCCTGTTCCAATATCGCTCGAATTCTTAAAAACAAAACGGATGAAACGTATTTTAGAACCGTTTCTGAATCGATGATTCAAACACTGAAAACCCGTCATTGGGACGTCGAAACAGGCTTGTTTTATTCTGCCAACCCCGACAATTATAAATTAGCGTTAGAGTCGCCCTGCTACGATAGCTTTATGCCTTTTATGTGGGGATTAATAAAGGATAAAACCTATTTTAGGAGTTTTGATAAATTTTTTGATCCGGCTTGGTTCTGGTCCGATTTTCCCTTGGCTTCCGTTTCCAAAACCTGCCCCATGTACTGGTCAGGTAATTGTATTGCCGGCCCTGCCTATTCCTCGATTGAAAATCCGCACGATTACGATTGCTGTTGGAATGGGCCTACATGGCATTTCAGCAATGGTTTTATGTGTGAGGCTCTCGGTTCGGTGGCACTGGCATCGGATACAAAAGAGTTTCGTACCAAATGGCTTGATTTTTTTACCCGTTGGAATGATTTACATTATGCTTTTGGCGATAAAAATGTTCCTTGTGTGATTGAACACAATCGCCCAACCGATGGTGCGCGTTTCAGAAGTTATGTTGATTATTATCACAGTTCATGGATTGACCCATTTATGAAATTCTATCTCGGAATTCAGGTAAATGATAAAGGAGATTTCACATTCAATCCATTTACAAAAGCGGAATTTGAAATCAGGGATGTTTCTATCATGGGAAAATTATATTCATTCTCCCAACAAATCGAAAATGATACATTGATACAAACAATTTATAATTCAGCAAATAAAGCCATAAAGACTACAAAATCCAAAGTTTCACTAAAACTTGCAGAATAAGATATTTGAATGTAACCATTAAGCCAAAATCATTTAATACAATAAGTTTTAATTATTATTTTAAAATAAATTATGTACAATCACAACCGTAATGCGTTTTTAATGGCATTCAGTCTTGCATTTCTGTTGATAATTTCTTTGGTATCAAGTTTTGCAACTGCACAGCAAGTTGATAAAACGGAACGAATAAAGACTCAGTTTTCCATGTTTTGGCTGTTGAAAGATGCAGAAATAGAGAACAAAGATCTTTTGAAATCGCAGTTTGACGATTTGAAAAATGCGGGATACACTTCGCTTTATGTTATGTTGCGGGCAACCCGATATGATATTTACGACAAGGAAGTGATGCTTGCTGCCCAAACTGTTGGTGAAATGTGCCAACAACATGGAATTGAATTTATTTTTGGGCTCGATCCACGTTTTGGCGCTTCGTATATTACCCGACAAACGGGTTATGGCGCTCAGTTTTTGTTGACAACTCCTGATTATAAAACCGATATTGCTGCTGAATCCATCAAACAATCTGATAATATCGAGACAAACGGATTGAATGAACAACGTGTAATAGATGGCAAATACAATCTGAAATACAGTTATCCGAGTCGGCGCGATTCACACATTCTTACTGAAGTAGGGTTGTGGTTTAATCCGTTGAGTGTGGATAAAGTGTATGCTTATCAGCGCAAGGATGGCAAGGTGATTTCAAGCTCCGTACGTGACATAACTCAAAGTCATCATTTGTTTATTAACCGTTCATTTTATTATATCGAAGTATTTGGAAAGGCTGTTTTGCCTCAGGGCGAATGGTTTGTAACCGCTTTTCCCCGCTTTATAACCAATATGTACGCTTACGATTCCAAAGAACAGCAAGGTATATTTGAAGGATTGATAGGTGAATACAAAAAGCAAGATGTAAAGTTGGATGGTATTGTTTGGGATGAACCGGGGTATTATGTCGATTTTGGAAAATACATAATTTCAGAACAAATTTACACTGATTTTCAGCAAAGATACGGCTACGATTTGAAATCGAAATTATTCGCATTATCTCTGAATTTAGATAACGATAGTCACCTAAAAGTTCGATATGATTATTTTAATCTATTGATGGACTATGTGTTTGATGGACAAAGAAGCTGTTGGAAAATTGCAAAGCAACACTATGGCAAAATGCGCATGGGAATTCATGCCACTTGGCACGATTTAGTTTCGGAAGATAAATTTCATGGTGCTGGAAATCTTTGGAAACACTTAGATGCTGTTGATGGCGGCTATACGGATGATGGGTTTTTTGAAAAATACTTTACTGAAAATTTAGAATATAAGTTTCTAACAACCGGTTTTCTCCAACTTTCAAAGGGAATAGCCCGTTACACGGAAACTCAAAAGGCGCATCTTAACCAGTGGGGCGTAAACTACGACAATAAAGTGCCTGTATACAAAAATGATCTTATGGCTGCCTTTTCCAACGAATGGATAAACCACAGCTATGGCTACACAGGGGTTATGGGTGCCGACCGCTCGTTCGGGCCGGGTTATCCGAATCACGAATCGTGGAAAATAATGCCGGAACTAATCGCCAAATGTAAAAAAGTAAACGAAATAACGAATTATACTCTTCCGTTGGGCGAATCGGTCATAGTATATCCAACTACCTCACTTTTAGTGTCGTGGGCTGCTGATGGGTTTCAAAAAGAACGACGGATTTTGGAATTTATTGGTTCAATGCCTGCTATGGGGCTACAAACAGATGTAATTGGGTCTAATTTATTGGACGAAGCGGAAGTTAAAAATGGAAAATTAGTTGTACGCGGTCATGTTTACAGCTCTGTTTTCTTTCCGTTTAACAAAATTCTTTCCGATAAATCGGTAAAAGTGCTGCAACAGTTGCTAAAACAAAAAGGACTGGTTTATTTTGGGGGCGAAGTACCAGCACTTTCGTTGGAAGGAAATAATGTGGACTTGAAAGTAAAAACATCTTTTTCTTTGACAGGTGACATTCAGAAAACGATGACCGAAATACAGAAGCTCAATATTCCATCAAGCTGTTCGCAACTCAAGGGAGCGTATCTAAATCTGATTCCATCCAACGATAGCAAAACTTTTTTCCTAACCGTAATGCCAATTTTTCCAGGTGTTTCGGTATCGGGCATAGTACAATGTTTGGGTCAAAAAGTCGACATTAAACCTACAACTAAGCTTGCAATTTATCAACTAACAAAAGGGAAGAAAGCAATATTGAGGTTAAATTAGTAATCGTGTTTTTTTATCAAAAAGAAATTAACTAATTAAATTAAAATACAAAAAATGAAAAACAAACAAATTGCAGTTCTCGTTTTATTTTTACTTGGAGCAGGATTTCTATCCGCCCAAAAGAAGAATAAAACGATTATTGAACCATCAGTAAGAGTAATTTCTGCGGACATCAACAATGTAAAAGGACCTGCCAAAACCGTTTGGCGCAAATGTATCGGTGCAGGACGTGCCAACGAAGGGCTTCGGGCCGATTGGCAAGAACAACTCCGACAAGTAAAAAAGGAGTGTGGTTTTGAATATATCCGTATGCATGGTTTATTGACCGACGATATGGGCGTGTATTTCGAAGACAAAAATGGAAATCCAATTTACAACTGGCAATATATCGACCAATTGTACGATTTTTTGTTGAATATCGATGTGAAACCTTTTGTTGAATTGTCGTTTATGCCCAAAGCGCTGGCAAGCAGTGATAAAACATGCTTTTGGTGGAAGGGAAATGTTACACCACCAAAATCTCACGAAAAATGGTACGACTTTATAAAAGCATTAACACAACATTTTACCGAACGATATGGTGAAAATGAAGTAAAAACATGGTATTTCGAAGTTTGGAACGAACCGAATTTAAAGTATTTCTTTACAGGTAGCATGGAAGAATATTTTAAACTTTACGACTATTCCGTAAGAGCGATCAAAAGTGTATCTTCCGATTATCGTGTTGGTGGACCTGCTACGGCTGGTAATGCTTGGGTTACGGAAATGATTGAATATTGTCAAAAAAATAATTGTCCGATTGATTTTGTATCGACTCACGATTATGCAGTAACAAAAGGATTGGTCGACGATAATGGTTTTACGCCCCGTTACTTGATTAAAAACCCGAAAGCAATTACTAAAAATGTAATGGGGTCGTACAATAAAATTAAGAACTCTACGATGCCAACTCTTGAACTTCACTATACCGAATGGAGTACATCGCCTTCTTCGGAAGATAATGTTCATGATGCCTATCATTCAGCAGCTTTTATTCTTGATAAAATTAAAGGAACAGAAAATAGCGCTAACTCTATGTCGTATTGGGTTTTTACTGATATTTTTGAGGAAATGGGTATTCGACCCACGCCCTTTCATGGTGGATTTGGATTGATGAATTATCAGGGAATAAAAAAGCCAGCTTATTTTGCTTATAACTATTTGAATCAGCTTGGCGAAACCGAACTCGCAAACTCCGATTCAGCTTCGTGGGTATGCAAGAGTAAAAACGGCAATGTTCAGGCACTTGTATATAATTTTACCATCACCCATCCCGGCGACAGTGTGGCCAATCAGGTATTTTACAAACGCGATTTACCCGCAAAGTCAGCTGGCAAAGTTCAGCTAATACTTCAGCAGGTACCAGCAGGTAAATACCGCTGCAAAATCTTCAAAACAGGATACAGAGTGAACGATGCATATTCCACTTATCTCGACGAAGGTTCGCCGGCTCAGCTATCTACTGCAAACGAAAAGCGAATCAAAAGTATCAATAACGGCGAACCTATTGCCCAACAAATTGTAGAAGTAAATGCTTCCGGCACATTTAGCGGCGAATACGAAATTCGCGAAAACGATGTATTGCTGATAGTTCTCGAAAAATTGTAGTGAAACTCAAATTATCCAAAACGCCCGGCTTCAGTAGTTGGGCGTTTTTCGTGCAAAAAATCACTTATAGAGTCGGTTTGAATGAGGTTTCAACACTGTTGAATTATTTTTATACGACATCGAAATTCAGATAGACTGTAAATCAGTATTTTTGTATCGTAAATAAATTTATTACGATGCAAAAAACACTTACTTTTTTTATTGTCTTTCTTCTGATATTAAACACAACGGTTAAGGCTCAACTTTTTTCGTTCGAAGATAATGTTGTTCCCACTGGTTGGTCGGTAAGTACTTCGCCTGCTTTATCCGTTTCGGGTACTAAATACAAACTTGGCACCAAATCGTTGAGTTGGACATGGCCTGTTGGCTCCAAAATGACTGTTGCAAATCCAACCGGACTAGATGCTGCTTCAATCAATAGTTCGGGTGGAATTTACTTATGGGTTTACAACACTACTCCCAATACTGGAAAGCTTGTTTTTTCATTTTTGAATAGTCTGGACCAGGTGAAGTGTTCCATCAATTTCAATCTCAACTTTACAGGTTGGCGCTGCTTGTTGGCTTCGTTTACAGCCGACATGAAACACGATAAATCGCTGCTGTCGAAAATGACCATTCAGACACCATCAACAACTGGCGGAACACTTTATTTTGACCACATCGAATTTCAGACAGGAGTTCGCTGGGACAGAATGACGGATGCACAACATACAATAACACAAAGCGATGCTGCTGTTGATTTTTGGGGAATACGGTCGTATGGAAACTTTCCTGCAACCATTCCTGTAGCTACTCAAGTTCAGAAAAACGGTATTGATACTGTTTTACGTCGCTTAGACGAATGGTATTTATCAACCGGAAAATTTGCTTCAAATACCTATTATAAATACCGTAAATCGGCCATCGACAGTGATATATCTTCTACAAATTCCTACAACAAACTGAAAGCCAATTTCAAAACTACTTCAACTACCACAGTTGGAACCACAGTAACAGGCGAAGGTTTGTATCCTGAAAATATCACTTCTGCAAATGGTGTTACCTTAAAAAACTTCCGCGATGTGGCCGAAGGTCCTATGCTTTGGTTGGCTTATGATTACCGCATGAATGCCGGACGCACTGATAGCAAAACACGCTGGCTGAATCTCACCGATTGGTTTTACGACCAGGGATGGGCCGATGGCAGTTCGATGGGTGGTTTGTTTGGTGATAAGTTGCGAAGTTCAGGGTATTTTAATTCTTTAATTCTGATGCGAAATGAACTGGATGCTACAAGGCGGACACGAGAATTAACCACATTGAACTGGTTTTCACTTTGGGGAAATACAAATATGCCATTTGATATTCCAGGTGATAATGCCGACCATATAAGGTCACTTTGTATAGCCAAGTTGGCTTATGTGGCTTTGCAGCCCGACTCGTCAAAAAGAGTACTTGCCATGACAAATCTGAAAAACTATTTTAATAATGCATTTTCAATAGCACATGGTTTTTTAGATACTTTCAAGCCCGATTTTTCGGGTTATCATCATGCAGGAACTTATCTTACGGCCTACTATCCCGATGCACTTTATGCCGCGTCGTTGATGTATTATTTGCTTCACGATACGCCTTACGCGTTGTCCGATTCGGTGTATTCAACACTTAAAAACTGTTTGCTTACATGGCGACTAACAGCTTCGGAATACGATGTGCCTGCTGCAACCTGTGGCCGTTTTCCGACAGGAACAGAATATGTTGAGCAAATTATGCCGGCGTTTGCCTATTTAGCGTTATCGCGCTCACAACCCGATACCGAATTGCTTGCTGCATTTGGCCGACTTTGGAAACCAACTGTTTCGCCACTTATCGACCAACTGAAAAGCGCAGGTGTGGGGATTTCGCACCGCACAACGCTTGGCGAAACAGAACTTTGTTTGGAAGCTATTAATCTGAAAGTTGCTGCTGAAGCCAATCCAAAAAAGTCATTTTTCCTGCCATTTTCTGGTTTATTGGTCAACAGAGGTAATGCTGGTTTGGTAACCATCAAAGGTTTCAGTAAGTACATTTGGGACTACGAATCTGGATTACCATCGGATAATTTGTATGGCCGCTACCTCAGCTACGGACAAATTGAATACACAAGCTGGACAAGTAAACGCCGTAACAACAATTACACTTCGGCTGATTGGGACTGGAGTCGTATTCCGGGAACAACCACTAAATACCTTAGTAAAACAGCACTGACATTTACTTCAAGTGTGCTCCATCGCAATTTTTCCGACCGAACTTTTCTTGGAGGTGCGGGACTGAACGACACTACAGCCGTTTTCGGTATGCAATTGCACGATAATGCTTTCGATAAAACTTTTTATGCCAATAAATCGGTTTTTTGTTTGGGAAATGTGTTGGTTTGTCTTGGAAGCAATATTGCAAACAGCGATAAAACTAATAAAACAGAAACAACGCTGTTTCAGCAGGAGGTTAAAACCGGTGAAACTGTAAAACTGAACGGGACAACTGTTACAGCTACTACAAGCGGGGCTGCAACACCCGTTGTTCGCGATAATATTGGGAACCGTTTTATCGTAAAAACAGGGACAGTTGACATTGTAAAAACCAATGCTATATATGCTGCTGTTATCAATCATGGAGTTTCTCCTTCCAATGTATCGTACCGTTATTTTCAGTTATTGCAAAGTAACGACACACAAGAAGCTAACTATCTGAATGTAAATACCTGCCCGATTGAAGTTGCCCGACAGGATAATGTAGCGCATATTGTCAGACAAAAAGACGATAAAGTGCATGGCTATGTCATTTTTAATGCAGCATCGGTGCTTAATGATGTGTGGATTAATAAGGTAAATATGCCCTCGCTTGTGATGTTCAAAGAAAATGCTGACAATCGTTTTCAGTTGGTGGTGAGCGAACCCGATATGCATCGTACAAGCGCCACAAATCTTTCGGGATTGACAAAAGATATTGAAAAAGAGATGGGCTTAACCGCTAATTACGAAATTACACTAAATGGTTTGTTTCAGTTGGATGGCGACCACGCAGGAATTACATTAACCAACTCGGGGGCAACTACTAAAATTGCATTGATTGTACGAGACGGGAAAAGCTACCCGGTAAATTTAAAGGCGCTCGCCTCGGGTGTTGATACATTATTCACCGAAAATGCATTTAATTTTTTCAATTCAGGTTTAAAAAATATTTTCATAGTAAATGCCACTGATGGTGGAGCTTTTCAAGTTCAGTTGTATACGGTCGATGGGAAAGTTATTCGTCAGGAACAGGCAGTACTTTCGCCTTATGCACTTAATCTTACAACGGCCAAAAGTGGCATCTATATGGTACGCTTAACCAATTCTGCAGTAAGTAAATCATTCAAATTCATTGTTCAATAATATTATTTATAAATGAAAAAATCAATATTTCTTTTCCTTTTTGGTTCGCTTTATATTTCGCTGAATGCCCAAATTTATTCATTCGAGAAAGATGTAATTCCCTCAGGTATAACGAGTACTAATAGTCGCCTGAGTATTAATAATCAAGTCTCAAAATTAGGTAACAAGTCGCTTTGTTGGGAATGGAACGCCGGTTCACAACTCCGTTTACAAAATCCGGACGGATTGGATGCCGCTTCGCGAAGCAGTTCGGGTGGAATGATTGTGTGGCTATACAATACTACTCCCATCGACCAAATGATAAAAGTTAGTTTTTTAGATAAAAACGAGAAAGTAAAATTTTCGCAGAATATAAAATTAGCTTTCAGAGGTTGGCGCTGTATAAATTTTGCATTTGCAGCCGACTGCAAGCACGATAAATCGCCACTTACAACTTGTTTAATTACAACTCCTAATACTGTATCCGGAAAATTCTTTATTGATTATTTGGAATTTTCAAAATCGATAAAATGGGACCGTATGTCCGATAATCAGATTTCAGTTAATCAAAGCCCGGTTACGCCCGATTTTATGGAAATTCGCTCCACAGGCGATATCACTCCTTCAACCGAAGTTAGCGAAGAGCGAAAAGCAGCTGCCGAAACTATTATCAAGCGGTTAGAAGCTTGGTATCTTTCTTCAGGTGCTTCTCAACTTTCTCCAGCATTTGTTTTGCGAAAAGAAGCTGTAAACAAGCAGATTAGAATGGGTCTTACAAAAAACACATCGGATTTGAATCTGACAAGGCGTGAAGATGGAACCATTGCTGCAGCAGGTTTATTTCCCGATTATCTGCCTTCGGTGATTGATGGTGTACAAATCAGAAAATTCCGCGATATTATGACAGGAAGCATGATGCCGTTGGCTTACGATTTTAGAATAAATGGCACTTCGCTTAGTTCAGAACGTTATATAAACCAACTCGATTGGTTCAACGAACAGGGCTGGGCCGATGGTAGTGCACTTGGCGGAATGAACTTTGAAAAACTACGCGCTGCCGGTTATTTTCATTCGTTGTTTCTGATGCGCAATCAGTTAGATACTATGCGCTTGAACAGAGAATTAAATACGCTAAACTGGATGGGTAAATTCGGAAAAGCAAATACGCATTTTGAATTCAAAGGCGAAAATGCCGACGATTTACGCGCATTGGCAGTTGCTAAATTAGTTTTTGCTTTAATGCAACCCGATAACGGCAAACGCGATGCTGCGTTGAATGCACTCACAGCTTATTTCAATAATTCATTTGCAATAGCTCCGGGTTTGCTTGAGACATTTAAGCCCGACTATTCAGGTTTTCACCATGCCGCATCTTATTTTACACAGTATTATCCCGAAGCACTGTATGCAGCAGCCTGGGTGTATTATCTGTTGCATGATACACCTTATGCATTGAGTAAACAAACCTATTCGAATATCAAAAACAGTCTGCTCACCTATCGCACCGTATGCTCGGTTTACGATGCTCCCGTAAGCACATGTGGCCGTTTTCCGCTTGGCGGACAGTTTCTGGACGATACTATGCCTGCTTTTGCTTACCTGGCGTTGGCCAACAAACAGCCCGATAATGAGTTGCTCGCTGCTTTTTCGCGCCTTTGGAAACCCGACGAATCTCCGTTGAAAGAAAACTTTGCGACAGCCAATACAGGAATTTGCCTGCGCACCACCATGGGCGAAACAGAATTGTGTCTGAAAGCAGCGGCGCTTGCTGTTCCCGCAGAAAAGGCTCAGATTGCCGGCTTATTTTTACCTTATACCGGCTTACTTATTCACCGCAATACAACCAATTATGTAGCCTTAAAAGGATATAGCAAATATATCTGGGATTACGAAGCTTCGGCCAGCGAAAATCTATGGGGTCGATATTTAAGTAACGGGCAGATAGAATACACTAACCTAACATCAGGTCGTAAAAATAATGCATACCACCGTGCCAATTGGGACTGGAGTCGCATTCCCGGCACCACTGCCAAATACCTGCCAAAAGAGAAAATTACTTTTGGAAATAACGTAAGTCACCGTAATTTTTCGGACCGTACTTTTTTGGGAGGAATAGCATTCAACGATACTGTTTCAATGTTTTCGGTACAATTACACGATATTGCTTACGACAAAACTTTTACGGCCGACAAGTCTGTATTTTGTTTTGGAAATGTGTTGCTTTGTATGGGAAGTAATATTTCGGACAGTGCTCGTACGGTACGCACCGAAACAACTTTGTTTCAAAACGATTTACGTGAGGGCGAAAAAATACTTTTGAATGGCAAACAAATTAAAAAACAAACCGATAACCTACAAAAAGCCATTCTGACTGATAATATCGGAAATTGCTTTATTGTAACTGAAGGAATGGTGGATATTATACAAAAAGATAGTATGGCAACGGCAGTAATTAATCATGGAACGGCTCCTGCCGATAAAAAGTACAGTTATTACATGTTGATGCAGCCTAATAAAAAGCAGATTACACGTTTCGCAAATGAAAAAAGCTGCCCGTTATCAGTAGTTCGAAACGACAAAGTAGCACATATTGTTACGGATAAAATGTCGGGAGTGCGTGCATATTCCATTTTTGAAAAAGACAGTCCGTTAAACGATAATTGGATTGAACGTGTAAATATAGCATCATTGCTTATGTTGCAGCCCGTTGCAAATGGCATTATTAAGATTTCATTCAGTGACCCCGACATGCATAGGCCAAGTGCCACCGGACTGCAAGGTCTCCATCGTGAAATAGAAGAAATTCCAAGTAAAGCATTTACGTACGAGCTTGTGCTAAAAGGTAAATTCTCATTAATTAATGCTAACAGTGGCTCTACACTTACAATTAATGGAAACAATACTGTAATAACAACCAAAGTAATAAACGGAAAAAGCTACCACCTGCAATTGAAAAAAACGGAATAAACACATAAATAAGTAAAGAATGAAATTAATTTTTCGGAATAAAAAAACAATCATTTCAGTAGTTTTGCTTCTTGTCCTCGTTATTGCAGGCCAAAGGCTGTTCAGTGCTCTGAATGCATCGGAGAGCCTTCCAAACTTTGTGTTTATTGAAGTAAATGAGCTCGAATCAGATATGTTAAGTTGTTATGAAAGTAGTCAGTTTCAAACACCAAACATCGATTTATTGGCTTACCAAGGATTGAAATTTACAAAGTGCTTTTGGGGTGATAATAATTATTCGTCGACTTTATATCAAAATAATTTGAACGAAACTGTTTCCATGTTGCAACAATCAGGCTATCAAACAGCCCAATTTACAAATAAAAGAATAAAAGCTACAAGCCAAAGCAATTCAGCCTATTCGACCGATAAATGCACCAATAATGTTATTAATTATATTAAAAAGTCGAAGCCGGAAAAGCCATTTGCAGTATTTATAAGTTATGGTTCGCTTAAAACCGAAAAAGAGGTTGCCCCACGTCATGCAGCATTGCCAAATGTGGGTTTATATCCTACTTTATATGCCATCGACGAAAATGTTGGACGTTTATTCAAATTTTTAGAGGATACAAATTTGGTCGGTAATACCGTGTTTGTTTTTACTTCAGCAAGATTGAATAATTCGAAAAGTCCTATGCCTCTGATTTTCAGGTATCCGGAAATAATAAAGCCGAATTCTGTTTCGTCGGATTATTGTACCAGCGCCGATTTGCTTCCTACCATATTAGATATTACGGGTACCAAAATTCCTGATAATATTAAAGGCAGAAGTTTAAAACCGTTTTTTGAATTATCCAGAAAAGGGGTAAAAGATGAATACACCACTTATCTGATTAGCAAAAAATCAAATCTATAAATCATAAAACTGCATATAACATAATTGAGTAGATTGACTCGCTTCAATATAAATAATATGAAAATTTTCGCGCTAAATTTATTTCTTCTTCTTTCAGTTTTCATTACCGTCAATAGCCAGTCTTTAAAAGACTCAGTTTCTCTTACTACTGAAATTCCAAATCATCCCCGGTTGCTATTACTCAAAGGAGAAGAAAAAGAACTTCTCAAAAACATTAAGAAAGATGCTTATTGGAGCGAAATGCATGCTTCGGTGTTGAGAGAAGCCGACAGAATTATAACCTTACCACTAAATGAACGGAAATTAGTAGGTAGGAGATTGTTGGATATTTCCCGAAGCAATATACAACGCATTTTCTTTCTCAGTTATGCCTATCGCATGACCGGAGAAACAAGATATTCCGAAAGAGCTGAATCTGAAATGCTGCAAATAGCGTCCTTCTCTGATTGGAATCCAGATCATTATCTGGATGTTGCAGAAATGACATTGGCAATGGCTATTGGTTACGACTGGAATTTTACCCGATTGAGTGATCAGTCAAAAAAAACGATTAACGAAGCTATCTTAAATAAAGGTTTAAAAACAGCAATAAACCGAAAGAATAATTGGTTAGTAGCAATAAACAACTGGAATCAGGTGTGTAATACGGGCATATCGATGGGGGCTTTGGCTGTTTATGAAGAAAATCCCGCAATGTCGGTTAAGTTGATAAATCGGGCACTTAAATCATTGCCTATTTCCATGAAAGAATATGGACCGGATGGTGCCTATCCCGAAGGTGTGGGATATTGGGGTTACGGCACATCATTTAATACCATTTTTTTAGCTGCAATGGAAAAAATTTATCATACCGATTTTGGATTATCCAGCATTCCGGGTTTCATGAAAACTGGACTTTTCTCGCAGGTTATGATAACGCCGGGATTGAATTCATTTTGCCATTCTGATGCAGGAACCAGAGCTGGCTTCGAACCTACAGTATTCTGGTTTTATGCTAAAACCAAAAACCCTGCTTTGCTTTACAATCAGAAGAAACTCTATGAAAATGATGTAAAACAGAAATATTTACGTGACCGGCTTTTCCCATTAGCACTTATTTGGGGCGCATCGTCTGGAGCTTCTTTGTCAAAACCTATTGAGCCAAAAGAATTGATGTGGGTAACAAAAGCGCGTATTCCTGTTGCGATTATGCGAAGTTCGTGGAATGACGCTAAAGCGATATTTCTTGGCTTTAAAGGCGGTTCGCCATCGTCAAATCATGCACACATGGATGGTGGTTCATTCTTTTTCGAAGCTAACGGAGTCAAATGGGGCTTGGATATGGGTATGCAGAGTTATAATCAGATTGAACTTGCGGGGGTTGATTTGTGGAATATGGAACAAAATAGTTCACGTTGGGATGTATTCCGGCTAAACAATTTTGTTCACAACACATTGACATTGAACGCTGAAAAACAATTGGTAAATGGCAATGCTACTATTGAAAATTATTCAGACAAGGAAGATTTTATGTGGGTAATATCAGATTTAACTTCACTTTATGCCAATACTATTCAAAAAGCAACGAGAGCTGTATCATTAGTCGAGAAATCTTATGTGGTTATAGAAGATAAAATTACAACCGCCGATAAAAATGTAGAATTGCGCTGGAACATGACAACGGAAGCAACTGAACTAAATAAAATTTCGGAAAATGTAATTCTATTGAAATTTAAGGATAAAAAGCTTTTTATAAAAGTAGAGGGACTTGAAAAAATAAAACCATATCTGAAACCAGCCAATCCAATAAATGAGTTTGATTCTTCTAATCCTGGTGTTTCATTGTTTGGGTTTGAAACAACTTTGCCAGCAAACAGTACGAAAACAATTCGGTTATTCTTAATGCCGGATAACGAAATGTCAATAGCAGCTTATAATTCGTTGCTCAAAAACCTTGATTGAAATATTTATTGTTTTTTCAACAAAAATGAAATACATTTCAACCGTATCGAAATTGAATATATGTAGAGAAATTTATCTTTGTATCAAAATAATATCAAAAACATTATCATTTAAAAAAAATACCTCAAATGAAAAAACATTTTACTTTATTGATGGTACTTGCAACTTTATCACTTTACGCAAGTGCAACTACTTATTACGTTGATCCTGCAAATGGGCAAGACACCAACAACGGTACTTCGTGGAAAACAGCCCTGAAATCGCTAAACACGGCAGCTTCACTTGCTTCGGCAAATGCAGGAGTCGATAATGTTTTTGTAAAAGCCGGAGTTATTACTTCAACGGGAGTACTGAAACTAACACAGGATAATTATTTTGGTGGTTTTGCCGGAACTGAAAGCAAGCCCGAACAACGCCAACTTGCCGATGTGGATGGAAATGGAACAACAGATGCATGGGAATTTAAAACACCAACCGTTTATCAGGTAAATTACAACAATACGGCTATAAACGCAGCCGCTGCTGTACTCGATGGATTCACCATTCAGCACAAAGGCGAACGCAACAACGCTTACATGTCGACCATCATTGTACCTGTAGGTGGAACGGTTCAGAATTGTGTTTTTTCGGAGTGTAACCTTACTTACACGGCTATGGTTATTGCCAATGGAGGTTGTATTGTAAAGTCGCAGGGCACGGTTAGCAACTGCTTATTCGAGAAGAACACCATCTCTGCAGCGATAGCAGCCGATACAAAAATTTCGCCAATCATTGACTTGGTACTTAATACCAATGCTAATAAGGCAGCGGTTTCTGGCTGTGTTGTTCGAAGTAACAAAATAAAAATTGACAACAGCGCTGGAACAACTACTTGCAAATATATCAGAGGTTTAGCTATCAATGTATCAGCCGTTACTTCGACACCAAAAGCCGAAGCTGTTGTAAAAAACTGCTTAGTTTACAACAATGATTTTGTGTATTTTGGCAACGATAGCAGTCCGATAGCCGAAAATGCTTCTGTAGCAGGCTGTTTAAATTATTCAACCAGTAATTCTTTTGTTTCGTTCGAAAACTGTACATTTACTTCGAATAAACTGACCGATACACGCAATGGAGTGTTGCTTGTAATTTCTAACGGAAAACCCGATGGTCCAATGCAATATAAGATTGTGAATAATGTTTTCTGGAACAATCAACACACGATGAGTTCTACCGAGGTAACCAAACTAATTGCATTATCGTCATCGTCGAATCAAAATACAGGTACCGTTGTTAACAACAATATTATGGATGTAAAAACTTCTGGCAACTGGGGCTCTGAGCTCGTTTTCGAAAATAACCTGACAGATCTTGGGAAATCAAATACAGGCAAAAATGGCCCAGCATTTAAACGTCCGACTACAATATGTGGAATACCCGAAGATGATAGCGCAGCGAAAGCCGACTGGAATTTACTTCCCGCATCATATATCAACAATAAAAAAGCACAATAAAAAAACGAAGTTTAAATATCTAATAATTAAATATTTATATCATGAAAAAATTTAGTTTCACACTTATGTTGCTACTCTTCTGTTTTGCAACATCTTATTCAACCACATTTTACGTGGATAATATTAATGGTAGCGATACAAATAACGATGGTTTGAGTTGGGGTACTGCCCTGAAAAGCATAACAGGTGCAATAGCCAAAGCAAAAACAGCACCTTACGACACCTCAGTTGATGATGTTTTTGTTAAAGGTGGCAATTATCCTACAGGTTCAAAAATAACTGTTGAGTTTGATAATCTTTATGGCGGATTTGAGGGCATAGAGACTAATCCATCCGAACGTCCACTCGAAGATAAAGACGGAAACGGAATTGTCGAACCCTGGGAATTTAAATTTCCTTCAAAAATCACATCAACTTTCGATGCAACAGGAAGTTCGGCTGTTTCGGTGTCAAATGCGACTAATTCGTACAAAAACACTTTCAACGGTTTCACAATAACACAAACTGGAACTGTACGACCAAACGACAATACGAAAACGTATCAGATAATTAAAATGTGGTCGTCGAATGCGATTCTTGAAAATGTAATCATTCACAATTGCGATGTGCAGTTCCCAACAATCCCAACTTCTTCGCTCAATGGGGTGGTAATGGACGTAATAGCCGGGGTAATCAAAAATTGCTTGGTAGAAAAAAATAAGGTTTATATTGGTTTTGCAAGTGGAGCAACAACAACTGTGGGGCCGATAGTGCAGATACAAAAAGGTTTAATTGATGGTTGTGTTTTCAGAAATAACAAAGTAACATTTCAAGCAGTTGGAGCAGCTCCTTCAGCATTAGCAACTTATTCTATTCAGGGTGCAATTATTTCGCTTAAGACAACAACTACAGGTACCGATGTTACAATGAACAACACATTGATTTACAACAATGAAGCTAACTATGATAATAATTCAGCCAACATTACCGGTAATCAGTGGGCAGCAATAGCCAATAACGGTGCATTGATAAAAATGGGATATGTTGGAACACCTACTGCTTCCGACTCAATTGTTGGATGTGTTATTGCAAATAATAAAATTACCAATATGGGTGGTTCTACACTTTATGTAAATTCGTCAGCAACAAAATTTACCAACGTTATAAACAATGTATTGTGGAACAACAAAAACGAACTGGGTGACAAAAATATGTTCACACTAAGTGGGTTTGCCACTGGTGCAAACAATATTGGATGGGTAATAAATAATGCATACACCGCAGGTGGACCGGCAAATGCAGCAAATGGATGGATTGGAAATAACCTGAACGATCTGAATGCCCTGAATTCAGACGCAAAAGGACCAAACTTTAAAGCTCCCACTACATTTATTGGTGCTAACCGCACAGCCGGAAGTGCCGACTCAATAGCTATTGCACATGCTAACTGGCGTCTAAATACAGGTTCGTATCTTATCGCTAAAGGATTTACTGTTGATGGTCGCAAAAAAGACTTTTCGGGCGTTTCCTTTGCAACAACAAGAGCAATAGGAGCTTTTGAGTACTCGAATGTGTCGGCGGTGAATCAGATTAAAGAAAACGTGCAAATTGTAAGATTCAACAATGGTAAACTGGTTTCGAAAATCAACGGCGCCTTGCAGGTTTACAATACATTAGGCAAACTTCAGCTTTCGCGGACTGTAAACGCCGGCGACGAAACAACTTTACCTTCGGGTGTTTATATACTGAAAGCTACAAATCAGGACGGAAATTACATACAGAAAATTATTCTTTAATTCAAAAAAAATCATGAAAAAAATTCTAATATTGGTTCTTACCGTTTTTACAGCAGTTACATTGTCTGCCACTAATTATTTTGTAAATCTTTCATTGTCAACTACGGGAACCGGCGATTCGTGGGCGACAGCCTTCAAGACTCTTGCAGAAGCCGAAACAGCAGCTAACAACAATGCAGGCGTGGATAATATTTTTATAAAAGGTGATTCATGGAGTATTAATTACAACTGGCAGTTAAAAGCTGAGAATTACTATTTTAGCTGCGTGGGAACAGAAACTCTACCAGCCGATCGTCCCAAGATTGATACAGATGGAAATGGCATTGTTGAATCGTGGGAATTTCAGTATCCTACCGTACTTATCACTACAAATAATGGGAATGGACCTACTTTGGTTGCAACAGCATTGTTGGATGGTCTTACCATAAAACATACCGCCACAAGAACAAATACGGCCTTTACCACATTAATTTGTCCGGGTGGAGCTACTGCCCAAAACTGTGTGGTTTCAGGATGTAATCTCACATATACAGCATTTAGCAGCGTACAGAATGGTGGATGTTTGGCAAAAGTATCAGGAGCTTTAAAAAATAGTCTGTTCGAAAAAAACATCATCAATATTGCAGCTTCAGCCGATATGAAATTTACACCAATTATCGAAGCTAATGCTGTTACTACCAACGATGTTGTCGTTTCGGGTTGTATAATCCGTAATAATTACGCAGGTCTTGATTATACTGCTGCCGGAGTAAACATGACAAATCTAAGAGGAATGGCCTTGAATTTTACAACTATAAATTCCACACCAATAGCATATGTAAATTTCAGCAATTGCCTGGTATACAATAACGAATTCAGTTTTAGCGGAAATACAACATATCCGGTAGCAGACAGAGCTGCATTAGCCGGAAGTTTAAGTTTTTCGAACAACACAACAAACGGAAAATATAGTAACTGTACGTTTGCCAATAACAAACTGACGAACATGAAAAGTGCCATGAATGTTTTCACAAATGCATCGATTTATCACTTTGTGTACAACAATGTATTTTGGAATAATCAGAACACAATAACCTCAACATCAACTACTACTAATGTGGGCATGTCATCAAGCAGCGCCCAAAATGCCAATACGGTTGTTTCGAATAATATTCAGGATTGCGCCACCACCGGAAACTGGGGAACGGCCCTGACATATACAAATAATCTTTTGGACATGAGTACTTCGAATACAGGTGCTAAAGCTCCGATGTTCAAATTACCATCTACACCGGTTGGAAACTCAACAGCGGGTTCGGTTGAACTGGCTGACTGGCGCTTGAATGCAGGTTCATATCTTATTGCCAAAGGAGCTCCAGTTTCAACAACAGGGATTGCTACCGACAAAACTGGTAATAATTTCGCTACAACACCAAATTTCCCAGCTGTTGGAGCTTATGAATATGTGGTCGATGTATCGACTGAAATATCAGGAGTTGAAGCATTTAGTTCATTTAATGTACGATTCAATAAATTGCAAGTTACAGAAGCCGGAAATCTGAAAATATATTCTATATCCGGAAAGCTAGTTGAAAACAAAAACGTTTCGGAAGGTCATACAATAATCTTGTCGAAAGGTATTTATATTGTACGCTTTACTTCACCTAATAAAGTCAGTAGTCAAAAAGTAATAATCTGATTTTTTAAAAGATTATAAATGGCTTTATACAGGGTTGTAAGGCAAAATATTCATTATGAATAAATCGCTAAAGACGTTATTCCTGTTTTTGATTTTGGCAAGTGCTGTTTTTTCACAAAGCTACGAGCATCTGATTATTTACGGTCAGAGTTTATCAACCGGCATGCAATCATGGCCACCTTTATCGACCACAGCTGTGCCAAATAATTACATGATTGGCAGTCAGGTTTGGATAAATTACGGGAATACGTCATCAACAATACTTAGTCCGTTAATTTCAAATATGGCTCCTGATGGACATGCTGCTGAACCAAAAACAACGGCGAGTATGATGACTTGCGAATGTCCGATTGTAAGCGTGGCAAATCATCTGCAACTAAAATACGGTGGTGGTAAAAAATACATTGCATCTTCGTGTGGAAGTGCTGGTATGAAAATAGAGGAACTATCGAAAGAGTATTATAATCCAACTTTGTATAATAATCAATTTATAAAAACGATTACTTCAGCTTACAATATCACAAAAAATGTACATTGTCCGGCATTATTTTGGATGCAGGGCGAGTTCAATTATTCCGATCTTCCTATTGCTTTATCTGCTACCGATGGGTTAACAAGCGGAGGGACATTTACAGGTAACAAAGCCAGGTATAAGTCACTTTTATTGACGCTTAAAAATAATATGCAGAATGATATTATTACAACCTATGGCCAAAGCGATAAACCTTTGTTTATAACTTACCAAACCGGAAAGAATTATACCAAAGGCAAGACAATGGAAATTGGTATGGCGCAGTTGGAGGCATCAAACGAAAACGATGATATTGTTTGTGCAGGCCCAGTTTATAATATGCCCGATAGAGGTGGACATCTCGACCCAAATGGGAGCAGATGGTATGGCGAAATATTGGCAAAGGTTTTTTATAAAATAAAAGTATTAGGCGAAAACTTTAAGCCACTTCAGCCACTTCAAATTTCACGAACAGCCGACCCAAAAACAATAACAGTAAAGTTTCTGGTACCAGTTTTACCTTTGGTATTTGAAACCAATTTGGTGCCCAAATTTACCGATTATGGTTTTCAGGTTTATTTGAATGGAACAAAAGTTACCTTGAGCTCTGTGGCTATAAATGGTGATTGTGTCGATTTAACAAGCGCCACAAGTCTGACAGGCGATGTCGAAATTGTGTATGCCGGTGTTGCTTCGGGTATTAGTCAGGGTAAGGGAAATTTACGCGACAGCGACCCATATACCGCTACTTTGAATTATATTGATTTAGACAAAAAAGTCGACAATGTATTTGTATATGAACGCGATGCAACGGCTACTACTTTAAGGTCGCCTATATACGAACCAAAAGCAGCTGATGGAACCAGTATTTACGATAAGCCATATCCGCTTTTTAATTTTAGTGTCGCATTTTATTATAAACTAAATGCTGCCGATCAGGTGTATAACGTTCCAAACCTTACAGCCGGAGCTGCCAAGGTAAATGTCACATCTTTAAATATTTCACCTGCAACTGTATCTGTTCCTGTGGGTCAAACAGCTAGTTTTAGCGCGACTTTAACACCAAGCAATCCAACAAATACTTCTATTTTGTGGTCATCAAGTAAACCGGGTATAGCCTACGTTATCAATGGTGTAGTTACTGCTGTAGGGCCTGGCGAAACAGTTATTACTGCCAAATCGGTTGATCAGGGCTTTACGGCTAGTTGTACAGTTACTTGTGCTGGTATCACCGAACAAGCTTATTTGAATGGAACGCCAGCTGCCATAAATACAAACATTCAAGTTGAAAATTTTAATAAAGGTGGTGAAGGCATTGCATATCACGATTTGACTCCCGGAAATATAGCTGGAGTTTGTCGAACGGATGTAAATGTAGATATTGCCAACTGCCCCGAAGGTGGATACATGGTTAATTCCACTGCTGCGGGCGAATGGTTAGATTACGCGGTAAGTATCCCTACTTCAAAAACATACTACCTGAAAGTTAAATATGCAGCTTTATCGACAACGAAAATTCATTTTGAAGTAAATGGAGTAAATGTCACAGGTAGTGTTAATTTGCCGGCAACTTATACGGGCACAACTCTTACATTTCAATCTTATTGTATTCCGGCTACTTTATCGTCCGGGGTTCAGGATTTGAGACTAGTTATAGAGTTGGGCGATTGTAATTTCAATTACTTTATTGTTTCCGAAACTGCAGATGTAAATCCAACACCTGCATCATATAATTATTATGTGGATTTGTCTGCTACCACTTCGGGCGATGGCAAAAGCTGGGCAAAAGCATTTAAAACAATAGCCGAAGCCGAAACAGCAACAAGTATAAATGCTGAACCTGATAGTATTTTTGTAAAGGGAACATCGTTTAATCTCAGTTCCAACTGGACTTTAAAAGCTGAAAAGTATTTTTTTAGTTGTGGCGGAACAGAAGTTTCTCCTGCCAACAGACCCATGAACGACAATGACGGAAATGGAATTGTTGAACCGTGGGAATTCAAATATCCAACTGTTCTTACTAATACAAATATCGGAAATGGACCCACATTAATATCATCTACTGTACTCGATGGGCTAGCTATAAAACATACAGCCACAAGAACAAATACAGGTTTTACTACTTTGCTTTGTCCTGCAGGTGCAACAGCTCAAAACTGCGTAATAACTGGCTCCAATCTTACATATACTGCTTTTAGCAGTATTCAGAATGGTGGCTGTTTGGCTAAAGTGTCAGGATCTCTAAAAAATAGTTTGTTCGAAAAGAACATCATCAATGTTTCAGCCACTGTCGACCTGAAATTTACGCCAATCATTGAAGCTAACGCGGTTACGACGAACGATGTAAATGTATCGGGCTGTGTTATCCGCAATAATACCGCAAGTTTCGATTATTCTGCCGCTAATGCAAATATGACATATCTGAAAGGCATGGCATTGAATTTTACAACCGTAAACTCAACACCTATTGCTTTTGTGAATTTCAGCAATTGTGTGGTGTATAATAACGAGTTCAGTTATACAGGGAATGCTACATATCCTGTGGCCGACAGGGCATCTGTGGCAGGAAGTCTAAGTTTTTCCAACAATACTACCAACGGGAGATACATCAACTGTACATTTGCCAATAACAAACTGACCAACATGAAAAGTGCGATGAATGTTTTCTCTAATGCATCCATTTATCATTTTGTGTACAACAATGTGTTTTGGAATAATCAGAACAAAATAACTTCAACTGGAACTACAACTAATGTGGGGATGAGTTCAAGTGCTACTCAGAATGCAAACACGGTAGTTTCGAATAATATACAGGATTGTCCTACATTAGGCGGTTGGGGAACAGTTCTCACTTATACCAATAATCTGTTGGATTTAAGTGTTTTGAATACTGGTGCTAAAGCTCCGTTATTTAAAAATCCTTCAACAATTATCGGAAACTCAGCAGCAGGTTCGGTTGAATTGGCCGATTGGCGTTTGAATGAAGGTTCGTATCTTATTGCCAAAGGCGCTGCAGTAGCAACTACAGGCATAGCAACTGATAAAGCTGGCAATAATTTTGCAACCACAACAAATCCAGCTGTTGGAGCTTATGAGTTTGCCTCTATTTCTTCAACTCCTTCAATCCAATCTATGCAGGGTAATTTCGCAACACTTATCGATGGCAGTTTGGTTTTTAATGGCGTAGGGCTAGTGCGTATTTATACACTTACAGGCAGTTGTATTAAATCAATTTCTGCAAGATTTCATGAAAAAATCACACTTCCTCAGGGAATGTATTTAGTTTCGCTTTCAGATAAAGCAGGCACAAAAGTTCAAAAAGTTGTTTTCTGATTACGCACTTATTTATTTACTTTAAATTATTTATTAATGAAAAAAAAATCATTTTCCATCCTGGTTTTATTGTTTATTTTA
>CAYXQZ010000004.1:38984-46670 GCA_964466415.1 uncultured Paludibacter sp. | reverse complement strand
AAATATGAATTGGCAGTCAATATACGTGATGCGTTGAAACGTAAAGAAGAGAAATCTCAATAAAATTCAATAATAAAAATGATAAATTATAACAATAAACAACGTCCTGAGAAGGATATGATTTTTGGCATTCGTGCAGTTTTGGAAGCCATACAAGCAGGTAAAGAGATTGATAAAATACTCGTTCGTAGAGATATGACAAGCGAATTGTCGCGTGAACTTTTTACGGCATTAAATGGATTGGAAGTACCTGTGCAAAAAGTTCCTATTGAAAAGTTGAATAAACTCACCATGAAAAACCATCAAGGTGTTATTGCATTTATTTCGCCTGTTACATTTCAACATATCGAGGATATTATTCCCGGAATTTATGAATCAGGAAAAATGCCTTTTATTGTAGTGTTGGATGGAATAACCGATGTGCGTAATTTTGGAGCTATCGCTCGTACATGCGAATGTGCTGGTGTTGATGCTATTGTTGTTCCACTCAAAGGCGGTGCAGCGCTCAATGGCGATGCAGTTAAAACGTCGGCTGGAGCACTACTTAAAATACCTGTTTGCCGTGAGCATAACATTACTGAAGCATTGAAATACTTAGCAGCATCGGGAATGAAATTAATTGCTGCAACTGAAAAAGCTAGTCAGGATTACACCGAAGCAAGTATGTCGGAACCAATTGCTATTGTTATGGGATCGGAAGATGATGGTGTTTCTGCTGAGAATCTACGAATATGCGACCACATGGTACGTATACCACTACTTGGAACTATTGATTCGTTGAACGTTTCGGTTGCGGCGGGAGTTCTTATTTACGAAGCTGTTCGCCAACGAGGGATAATAGAATCGCTTATTAGCTAAAAAAAAGAGAATGTCAAATTTGACATTCTCTTTTTTTTTTAGCTAAAATTGAAAATTACTTGATCATTACCTTTTGCGAATGAGTTTGACCTTCGGAAGTTACCGTAACAATATACACTGTTTGTTTTTGAATTGGTAATGTAATTAACCCATTATTATCCACTTTCTTTTCAGCAATTAATCTGCCTGTTAAATCAGTTACTTTTACAAGAGCATTAGCACCAGCCAAACGTTTAATAAACAAACTATTATCAGCTGCAAATACATTTATGTTCGATGTTGTAGTTCCACTGCCCAACGGATTTGCAATAATTCGGAAACGTAATGCGCTAGAAGTAGTGTTCGTAGCGGTAAACGAATAAGTAGATCCTGATTCAGTAATATCGGTAGTTACATCAGCAACCATATCGTATAAATAAATGCTTTCGTATCTATTTTCTGTATTTACATGTTCAAATGTCATCGTATAATTAAGATCACTACTTGCTCTGAATTTCAAATTTGTATTATTCAAATCATCTACAGCGTCAATCTGATAATCTTTATCTGATTCACTTGCAAATAAACGTACTTGACCAGCTGCAGGATATTGTTTAATGCCATCGTAGCCATTATCGTAGGTCCGTGTGAAATTTTCATTTGCAAATAACCATACTTTATCTCCTGAGTTTGCACCTTCTACTGTTACAGTAGTTGATATTACATCTTGTTCTGTAACTACTGCTTTGTTACGGCCCGGAGCTCGTTGCAAGTCTGTATTCCCCATAACTACTGAGCTGTATGCAATATTTACATAAGCATTGGTTGTTGAAGTTAGTACTCTAGTCAACATTGAACTCATTGAAGGTACCTGACGTGGAATTCCGGCATATCCTGCTAAGTTTTTAGGAATTGAAATATATTGTCCCGGTGTTGCGCCTACTTTCGTTAAATTTCCATCCCATTGATTAAAGGTACCTGTATTGTATAAGTATACAGTTGCTTCCATATCGCTTCCAAATTCAATTTGACGAATATCAATGGCCGCTGTGTACGGATTGGCTAACAAATGTTGTCCTGGATACAGTGCTCCTGAAGTTTTTGCTAATTGATTTGAATTAAAATTGCTATTTACCAATTCACCCTTGAATGCGAAGGTACGAGCCGTAGAATGACAAATTTCATATCCATAAAATGGTGTCAAAGTTGAATCATTATAGCTTCTAACTGTATTGTCATTATATAACTGCTGCCAGTAAGAATATATATCACCTGCTTGATTCCATCTGCGGATAAATCCTTGATTTACAACATCCCATGGTAATCCTGATTCAGCACTTGGGATAAGATTGAAAGTTGGATAAGCATTGATAGCACGTACAGGTACTCCAAAGAATTGCCAATTGTATTTGCTGCCAGATGCGTTATTCAAATTCCAAGTTGCTTTCGAATACATTTCTACTGTTGCTGGAACAGCATTTACCTCACTATTATAGAATATCAACGATCCATTTGCTTGTGTGGAACTTGATTTTATTACCAAACCATTTTCGCCAGCCGAATTAGTCACAGTGCCCGATACTGTCAATGTACGTGTAGTATTGATTGTGAATAGTTTGCCTGTATTGATAGTTAAATTGTTGTTCAATGTAAAATCGGTATTCAAACTAACACCTGTGGTATTATCAATAGTCATATTATGTGCTTTGTTATCCAAGAATACACTATTCTCGATAGTTTGAGCCGTTGTTCCGCCATAAATAAAGTTAGGCGAATTTAAATAAGCGTCGAAACGACCTGAAGTAGAGCTGATAGTATTTAATAATCGTACTGTACCATTAAGTGTTACATGATTGGCATTGTTTACTTCCAAGTTAAATACTTCGTTATTATAAAACGAACCACTAGGAATATTTTGAGCACTTGCGCCTGCAAATATCACTTTTGAACTTGCTGCCGAAGCATCAATTTGTGCACCGTTTGTAAATTGCAGTTCACCCTTCACTGTCAACACTTTGCCGTTTGTTACCACTCGGTATGTGCCTTGTGCATTAATTATGTTGGTTACAGAGCGGTTAATATCCATGATACAATGCCTTACCGGAGCTGGATCAAACTCAATAGTAGCATCAACATCAGGAACTAAATTACCTGTCCAGTTCGATGCAGTTCCCCAATCGGTAGAGTTTGTACCTTTCCATTTGTTCACATTGCGTTCCCATGCACCCATAGTAGGCGCTGTTGCTGGACGTGAAAATGCTCCATAATCTGATGCAATACCTGTACCTGTTGCAGCTGTAAGCGTAACTCCAACTTTGTAATCAGATGCAGTAGTTGAACCTCCATTTACAAATGTAGGATTTTGATTAATACTTTGTGCATCTTGACCAATGGTTGAACGTATTGTGGCTATTGTAGTCAATTGAGTGCCACCATAGTTACATAATACACCACCAGTTCCATTAGTGAAATAATCGTTATAATTTACTGTTAAATTTCCAGTTCCAGTAAAAGCATAATTCATTGCAAAATGCGATCCCGTTCCAGAAGTGCGTGTACGTGCATTGTGGAATATGTTGTTGCGATAATTGCGTGTGTTGTTTGCATTACCAGAGAACATGGCCATTGAGTTATTATTTCCTGATGTTGTACCACCAATATAAATAGTATTGTAATAAACATTACATGTTTGTGATGCATTACCAATATCATAAAAGCCGTAAATTAAATTATTTATTGCATTACCAAGTGAAATGATATTATTTGAGTAGGTTGTTACACCAGAACTCACCAAAATACCAAATAATAATCCACCAGCATTTGTAGCACTTAAGCTGTGAATAAAGTTTTGAGCTACAGTGTTGGTACCCGTTGTAGCACCTCTATAATAAATACCAATAACTGATCCCGCATAACTTGCATACGTATTACTTAGCGAATGTATTACATTATTAGTGATGTTACGATTAGCAATGGTATTGATAAGGTTTATACCAATTACTGATACTTCAAAGTCGTTTGCTGTATTGGCATTGGCTATTGTCAAGTTACGAATAGTGTTGGCATTTACAGTATTAGCTGTTCCATCGGTAATTAAAATTCCATTTATTCTACCACGTGTGGCTAATGTAGTGTTTGTGGTACTGTTGGTTATGTTTGCAATCGTGTTTTCACTTATTGTTATTGCACCTGTACCATTCGAATTGATAGCATATACAGTTTGAGCATTACTTGTTGATCCTGAACTGGCGTTTACACTATTAGCTGTAGCAGTACTACCAATAGTATTTTTAAGAATTGAAGTAGTACCAGCAGTTGCAGTTTTGTTTATTCCTACAATGTTTGTGGCATTTGTACTTACGTTGGCCGCAGTAATAGATCCAATATTGTTGTTTTCGACTTGAACTGTACCTGTTGAAGCAATATTGATACCAAAAACTGTTCCCTGACTTATTGTAGCACTTGTAGCATTTGTAATGGCTAATGATCCAGTTCCTGTAGTAGCTCCTAATGTATTTCCTGCAATTTTACCCACATTTACTGCTCCGCCAGCTACATGTATGCCATACCAATTGGCATTGGCCGAATTGCCGTAAGTAATATTTTTTATGATATTTCCATCAATTGTACTTGCAGTGCTTGTGCCTGCGTTGATATATATGGCATTAAACTCATTATTGTTCGCATTTGTTTTTGTCCAGGTACCTGCGGCAGATGCTGCATTACCTCCAATAAAATTCGACGAAATAACATTGGTGTTACCATTGGTGTCATCAATATTTATTACTCTGTAAGCGGCTGTTGATGAAGGTGCAAACGAAGTAGTTTCGTAAAAACTATTTCCCGAAATGGTAGTAGCGTTACTGTAGGCTTGCATGTTTACACCAAACGAAGCAGATGCTGGTCTAAAGAAATCAAAAATTTCATTCGATTGAATTTTTGTTCCAGTATTTGCAAAACCAATTGCTCCTGCCGAATAAACTACATTTACAGGGCGATTAGCAGCACTTATCGATGTTATTTTATTGTTTGTAATCACATTATTATTGTTGCCCGAAACTGCTGAAGCAGATCCCAAAATTATATTTCCGGTAGCTGTGCCAGTTGCACCACCTTTTACTATACAATACCTAATTGTATCACTTGTAGCTGTATTGCTAAATCTGAATGTAGATGTTCCAGCTGTTGCTGATGTACTGTTGTTGATAAATGTAAATGCGTATGCGTCATCGGTTCCATTTACTCTACCATCAAATGTAACTTTATCCGAGCCATTTAATTCAACCATTGGTGTTGCTAAATCTCCAGTAATAGTAATACCTGTACGTGCAGGGTAAATTAAAATACGTGAATAACTTGCAGCTCCAGTACCACTTGCATTTAATACCGCTGATGCTGTTTCGGTAGTATTACCACGGAATTTAATAATCATATCGCCGGTATATGTGCCAGCATTAATTACATCAAAAGCACCTTTAAGAGTAGGATATGCATTTCGGTAAGTATCGCCATTCCAAATTTCGACAGGATTTGCAAAGAATTCCCATGCCCCCATTGTTGGAGTTACACGATTCACATTATCAAAATCAGTTGGGATTGCAGCCAAGGTTGTACCTGTTAATTGTATATTAGTTTGGTAATCTACTGGCTGAGTTCCTCCTAAATTAACTAATTGAGGGTCAGTATTTAAACTGTTAGCATCAAAACCAGTTCCAGTTTTCCAAGCTGCAAAGGTATCGTATGCTGTACCACCAACTCTACCAAATTGTTGTGCAAATTGATAATCGTTGTAGTTGAGCGTTACATTTGTAGTACAACCAAGATAAATAGCAAAGTGCGAAATTACACCAGAACTATTTACACGACCATCCCATAATATATTATTACGTATATCGAGTGAAGAAGGACAATTCAACGACCTAAATGCAAAAGAATTTGAAGTACCACTTGTTGCAGTTCCAGTAAGGTAAATAGTATTATGATAAATTTTGCCAGCATCGTTCGTACCTGTCCAAATACCCCAGATTGAACAGCCAATGGTAATGTTACTCCCTAAATAAACAATATTGTTAGAAGCTATGTAGCTACCATCTTGAAGTGAAATACCATGTAAATATGTGCCTGTTGAGCCATCAGTTGGAACTACATAAGTGTGAACAAAATTTCTTGAAATAGTAGCTTCAATAGCATCTGGACCATCATAAAATATTCCATACATCTCAATTTTACCTGTGGCTGTTGTTTCAATATTGTAAATGGTGTTTTTGTTGATCGATTGGGCATTCCCCGATGTATTGCTAATAACCGATATGCCTACAATGGCTGCATTTGGGAAATTAGCACCATTGGATAAACCTGTAGTGTTCAGTTTAAAAACGGTATTGCTTTCCACAGTATTAGCGCCATCATTCGTGAAAATTCCACGAGTACGGGATGCTAATGTTGTTTCGGTGGTGCTATTTGTTAAGTTCGAAACAGTATTGTTCGAAATGGTAATAGCTCCAGTTCCAAGATTATAAATACCATATAATATTTGCGAATTGCCAGTGGCTGCTGAACTTGTTTGAATACTATTTGCAGTTACCGCACTACCTACTGCATTGTAAGTGGCTGTAAACGAACCTGCAACAGCCGTTTTATGAATTCCGTAAAAATTGGCTGCATGGGCTCCATTGGCTGTTGCTACCGTAATGCTTCCAATACTATTATTCGAAACCGTCATTGTAGAGGTTGAAGCTACATAAATACCATAAAACGATGCACCAGTAGCCCCAGCCGTGAAAGTAATGGCTCCAGTTCCTGTCGTTTCGCCAATAATATTTGCTTCTGCAGTTCCAACTCCAACAGTACCACCGGCAATATTAATCCCAATCCAGTTGGCAGCTCCTGAGTTTGCATAACTGAAGCCGTCAATTTTGTTGTTTTGTATACTATTATTGGTTGTTCCTACATTCATATAAATAGCTTCAAAGCCATTGTTGAATGCATTTGTTTTTGTCCAAGTTCCAGTAGCTCCTGCAGCATTACCTCCAATAAAATTTCCAGTAATTATAAAATCATTACCCGAAGTATTATCAATTCGAATCACATCATAATCTACCGAGGCAGTGGGTACAAACGATGCAGTTTGGTAAAAACTATTATCGGTAATGCTAAAGCCCGACGAAAATGAACTAATACTGATAGCATTAGAGGCAGCTCCTAGTCTCAAAAAATCGTATATATTATTATTTCGAATATAATTCTGATTGTTGATATAGCCCGTAGCACCAGCCGAATAAATAATATTTGTTGGTCTATCAGAAGAGCTAACACTTTTTAAATTGTTATATTGAATATAGTTACCATCATTTCCATTTCCTGAGGTTGAAGTTGATATATTAATAACTCCCTGAGTAGCCGAAGTTCCAGCACCTGAGATAGTACAATATTGAATGTAATTGGCTTCGGCAGAGTTTATTAATTCAATGGTACGTGCTCCCGATGCAGTTGAGCTATTGGTTATTGCCAAACTAGTAGCACCTGTTTGATTTACGCGACCATCAATAGTTACATTATCGGCACCATTAAGTTGAATAAGTGGTGTTGCTAATGATCCACTAACCGATAAACCAGTTGTTGTTGGATACATGTTCATTGATGTATAACTTGCACTGCCCGAACCACTTGCATTTAAAGCCGCCGTAGCCGTTTCGGTAGTACTTCCATTTACTTTTACAGTTAATGCACCAGTATGTGTGCCAACGTTAATGGCATCGAATGCTTCTTTTACTGTGTTGTAATTATTAAGTGTAGTTCCACCTGTTGCATTTACTTCAACTGGAGGTAGTGTATATTCAATCCAAGTAT
>CAYXQZ010000004.1:22279-38884 GCA_964466415.1 uncultured Paludibacter sp. | reverse complement strand
TTTAGGTTGCAAATATAAATAAATTTAATTTAAATGTAGCACTTTGTTTAGTTTTTAACGATTGAAATTGTAATACATACTATTACAACAATTTACTAACAATTTAGTTGAATGTGAAATTAATTTTTTTAGGATTTTACAGTATACTACAATCAAAAATCAAACCACTTTACTTAAGTGTCATATTATGAACTTATTAGTGTGTTTTTTAGCATAATTAAAATGTTCATAAACGAGTATTGCTCTTCGTTTATGAAGTATTGAAAATAAGATATCAAAATTTAATCGGGTAGGATAGGAGTAGGGCATAAAAAAATGGATGTAGATTTAATCCACATCCATTTTTTTTATGAGATATTCGGTTTGTTATAATACTACTTTAACTACTTCGTTATTTGATTTTAAAATGCAAATTCCTTTGTAATTTAATTGTATTTCGTTTTTACCAGCATTTAATTTAATTTGTTTTAATAATTGACCCACTGAATTGTATATGCCAATATAATTTTCAATAGGAGAATTAATAATCAATTGGTTATTAATGTGATAGACTTTAAGTCCGTTTTTAAGAGTTGAAATGCCTGTGCCTGTAGTGGTAGTTACACTAATTGTGTTTGAAAATGATGAATTAACATTGGCGTTTTTGGCAATTACAATATATTCATAAGTAGATCCTTGAGTCAAATTGGTTAATGTTTTGCTAACATCATTTAATATCGTAAATGGAGAACCAGAAAGCGGTGTGCTTGAGGTAGATGAGCCAGTCATAGTGTGCGAACCAAGATTTGTAAAATAATCGATTGGATTCGAATCCCAATCAGCAGCATCATAAGTTGCTTTTGGAGAATTAACAGAGCTTTTGCGAATTAAAGTTGCGTCGGTACCCCAATTTGAAGTTAAATCAAAAACACCAACTTCATCAATTTGAGTGCTGTTTTTAAATAAAGCAATAGCATCATTGCCATTGAACGAAAGTGCTGCACTCGAAGTTTGTAAATCTGAAGCAGCTTGTATAATTGAATTAGCTGATGCATTTGCTATAACATATACATCACCAGCTGCAAGTGTACCTGTAAGTGCCAATGCATCGCCATAAGCGCCTGACCCATTTGTCTGTTTTTTAAGTGAGTAGCTCGATAAATTTACCGGAGAACCTGTCCCGTTGTATATTTCAATTGCTTTATTATTGCTTGAACCTTCAATATATTCGGAAATAAATAAATCAGATGATATGGCTGTGGTATTTGTAATTGTATACACACTCAACTCATATTCAGTTGCTCCTTGAACAGCATTCCAATTAGCTGTAAATCCCGTGGTCGAAATATTCGTTGCATCGATTGCTACGGGTGTAAGTAGCGGTTTCCAGGTAGATGACCCATTTAAATTGCGTATAATACTTGGCGCTCCAGCACTCGAAAGTGTTAATATAGCGGTGTGTGAGCCTGGTGCTGTTGGATTGTAATTTACAGTAACAGCAGTAAGATTTGCAGTTCCTCCTGTTTGGCTAACAGATGCAGCAGAAACTGAAAACAAATTGGCATTAGTTCCTGAAATGGCCAAAGCTATATTCTCGGTTAAATTCACACCAGAAACCTGAATTATTTCCGAATCTGTTTCACCAGCGTAAGCCATAAGAGCAGGTACTTCAACTTCAGTTACAGTAATTGTTGGTGCATTATTAGTTAAATTTAAACTATATGTGGCAGTTGCTGCGCAATAATCAACAGCGTTATGAGTGCCAGAAGCTTGTGTTGCAGTAATGGTTGTTGTTCCAGCTGTTAAAGGAGTTACTTCGCCAGTTATTGCATTTACAGTTGCTACAGTCTCATTCGAACTGGTGTAAGATATTGAAGTAGTGTTGTTTAATGAACTGGCTGTTTTTGTAAATACTCCAGCTGAAATTAACTGGTTTACACTTGCATCGGCAAAAGCAAGGTTAGATGTGGTGCAAGTTGGTGTTGAAGAGTAAGTTACCTCTATTCCTTTTAAATATAATGCTTTTGAACTAGTCTGATTCAATGTAATAACGATCTGTCCTGAACCAGATCCTGTGAAATCGTAATTTGCTGACGTTGCTGTTAATGAAGCGGATGTTGCTGATGCGTTTGTAAAGGATGTACCACCAACTGAAACAGAAACAGTTCCTGTTATACTTGAAGCACCCGATGTATTCACTTTTACAGAAGAAATTGTTCCTAAAATTTCACTTGTAGAGATAGTTAAATTTGTAGCAGGACTTCCAGAAGAACCAAATTGTTGACCTTTGGTTGCATCGTAACCCCAATATGCTCCACCAGTAGCTGATGCTGCCCAAGATACAGTCGAAAGCATTTGTGAATCGTATGCTGACCAAGTTTTGGAAGTTATTGAATGTGTATAAACAGCTGCTGAGCTATTCAATGATAAAAATATCAAAACTACCAATAAAGCAACTCTTATTTTCGAAAATTGAAGCATATAAATTGAATAATATGTGAATATTTATTTAATAATTGGACGCCAAAAGTAATACTATTTTTTGAAACAAAAAATGTTCAATCATACTTTATTCCAAATGTAACAGTGTTATTGTTTAGATTGTTTCATTTTGCAAATAAAATATTGTATATTGCAACCAAATCGCTAAATAAAACGTTATAGCAATTATAATTTTGTAATAAAAATTTTATGTCGGATAAAAAAGTACGAAACAACAAGCCCAAAGGTCCAAGTATATTTGGAGTATTAAAACCCTATAAACTAATTATTTTTGGTTTAATTTTGGCTGCACTTCTGAGTAATGCAGTCAATCTTTTTATCCCAAAAATTATTTCGCATAGTATCGACGACTTTACAAAAGGCACATTCTCATTGCAAACAGTTATTTTAGAATTTCTGATTGCTTCACTAGTAATTTTTATATTTACATTTTTTCAAGGCATATTGCAAACCTATGCATCTGAGCGTGTTGCGCGTGATTTGCGAACACAATTAACCGATAAAATTTCACGACAAAGTTTCGCATTTATTCGCGAATCGAATCCTTCGAAACTGCTTACAAACCTAACTTCAGATATTGATTCTATAAAAATGTTTGTATCGATGGCGGTTGTTATGCTAGCCTCGTCGGTATTTGTAATTATTGGTGCAAGTGCTTTACTATTATCTATTAATTGGAAATTGGCCTTGAATGTATTGGTAATTATTCCAGTTATTATTGGTGCTTTTGGAGTGGTTTTTGGAAAATTGAGTGTGCTTTTCAAAAAAAGCCGCGAAATGGTTGACCGCCTAAATAAAGTTATTAACGAAAGTATAATTGGAGCTGCTTTGGTACGTGTGTTGAATGCTCAAATTACTGAGTTTAATAAATTTATGGAAGCCAATACTACGGCACGCAACCTTAGCTTATCTATCCTTAAACTTTTTGCAACATTAATTCCCATTGTGGTATTTGTAGGCAATATGGCTTCGCTTGCAATTTTGGCCTTGGGTGGACATTTTGTAATCAATGGTTCCATGTCTTTGGGCGATTTTGCTGCATTTAGTTCGTATCTTGTTTTGCTTATATTCCCTATTATGGTTATTGGTTTTATAAGTAATTTTATAGCGCAAGCTTCGGTAGCGTATGCTCGTATAAGCGAAGTACTCAATGCGCCCGAAACCAGTGATTTAGGTACAGTTGTAAAACAACTTTCAGGCAAAATTGAACTAAAAAATGTATTTGTAAAATTTGATGAAAAACCCGTGCTGAAAGACATTTCATTTGTAATAAAACCAGGCACTCAAACAGCTATTTTAGGCCCAACTGCTGCCGGAAAAACACAATTGCTCTATTTGCTAACGGGTTTATTAAAGCCTGATAGTGGTCAGATTTTGTTCGACGATATGGATTTAAATGAATATAACAAAGAGAGTTTTCAGCATCAAATTGGGTTCGTTTTTCAGGATAGTGTGGTTTTTAGTTTAAGCCTGCGCGAGAATATTGCTTTTAACGAAAAGGTAACGGATGAAAATATGCAAAAAGCAATTGAAACTGCCGAATTGCACGATTTTATAGCCACTTTGCCTCTTGGACTCGAAACAATTATTAGCGAACGAGGTACTAGCCTTTCGGGGGGTCAAAAACAACGCATTATGTTGGCACGCGCTTTGGCCATGAATCCTAAAATACTGTTGCTCGATGACTTTACAGCACGTATTGATAAACAAACAGAACGTAATATATTAGAAAATATTAAACAAAATTATCCAGATGTCACTTTGCTTTCAATTACTCAAAAAATAGCTTCGGTACAAGATTACGAACAAATATTATTAATTGAAGAAGGCGAAATTTTGGCTACTGGTACACATAATTATCTGATGGAAATAAGTCCAGAATACGTTCAAATATATAACTCTCAACGCAGCACAAATCATTATGAGCTATAATCTTAATACTAAAAACGACAGAGAAAAGTCAACTCCAACTAAAATAACAACAAAAGTTATTTTAAGCAGGTTAATGACGCTTGTGGGTCAGGAACGAAACAATTTATATATTGCCATTGTATTTATTTTTATCAATTCAGGGTTAAATCTTATTGCACCCTATTTGATGGGAACAGCAGTAGATAAATATATTGTAACTAATAATTACGATGGACTAGTGAAAATTTCAATTATTTTGCTGGGCGTTTTTTTACTTGCTCTTGTAAGTGGTTATACGCAAGCTCAACTTATGGGTCGCGTAGGTCAACGTATGATGTACAATTTGCGCAATAATGTATTCAGTAAATTGCAAGATTTACCCATTAGTTTTTTTACCGAAAACAAATCGGGTGATCTTATATCACGTATTAATAACGATACTGATAAAATAAATCAATTTTTCTCTCAGTCGCTTGTACAGTTTATGAGCAGTATTTTTACCATGATAGGTGCTGGCATTTTTCTTATAACCATCGATGCTAAGTTAGCTTTAGCGGCACTTACACCTGCTTTGCTACTTTTGTTTTTTACACGTGCTTTATCGCCTTGGGTTAAAAAGCAAAATGCACAAAATATGAAAAGTACTGGTGGCTTAAGTGCCGAAATTCAAGAAAGTTTGGAGAATTTTAAAGTGATTGTGGCTTTTAATCGCAGAGATTATTTTAGGCAAAAATTTGAAGAAGCCAATACTGAAAATTATAAAACTGCTATAAAAGCGGGCATTGCTAATAATATTTTCACACCAGTTTTTGGCATTTCGTCTAATCTAGGTCAACTTATTGTGCTTGCTTTTGGTATTTATCTTATCACTATCGGACAATTCTCGGTGGGTTTGCTTATCAGTTTTTTGGCTTATATTGCGCAGTTTTACAATCCACTCCGACAGATTGCAGCGCTATGGGCAAGTTTTCAAGTTGCGTTGGCTGGTTGGGAGCGTATATCGCAAATCATGACACAAGAAAATAATCTAAAGACTGTTCCAGATAAAGCTGATTTAAAAAATCCGTTTTTAATTTCATTTCAAAATGTAACATTTTCATATATTGCTGATAAAGAGATTTTAAGCAATGTAAGTTTTGACTTGGAACGTGGCAAAACCTATGCTTTTGTTGGACCTACAGGTGGCGGTAAAACTACTACAGCTTCATTAATTGCACGCCTTTACGACCCTACAGATGGAAAAGTTCTTTTATATGGAAAAGATATTCGATCTTATAATTCATCAGATAGAACTGCCAAAATTGGTTTTATTCTTCAAGAGCCATTTTTGTTTACAGGTTCAATTCGCGACAATATTTTATATGGAAATGCTTGTTTTATTAATTTGACAGATGAAGAATTAATAAATGAACTCAAAGAAGTTAACTTGGATGGTTTGCTCGAACGTTTTGAAGGTGGATTAAATGCCGAAATTAAAGCCTCAGGCGAAGGGCTTAGCTTAGGCCAGAAGCAAATTATTGCTTTTATGCGCGCTGTAATCCGTAGGCCAGATTTGTTAATTCTCGACGAAGCAACAGCTAATATCGATACAGTTACAGAACAATTGCTCGAAGATATTCTGCGTAAATTACCAAAATCAACCACTCGTATTGTCATAGCTCATCGCCTTAATACAATAGAAAATGCCGACGAAATTTATTTTGTAAACGCTGGTACTGTTACTAGAGCAGGTTCAATGCAGGATGCTGTAGATTTGTTATTGCAACGTAAACGTCAAAGCTAAATATCTTTTTAGATTGATTTTTTACTTATTAAATGGCTAATATCTTGTGAGTTGAGTATAGCTTTAGCTGATTCGTATCCTAAATCAAATATTTCTCTACCTTTTTCTATGTCAAACATGTCATAATGACCCATGTCAATTGGTTCAATTAATAAATCACAAAGCTCCTTATCGTACAAAATATTGGCTTTAAACATAAAATGATAAGTTCGCTGAGCTACATTTAAAATTGAAAGTTTGTAATCGTCAGCTACTAATGGACTTGCATTGATTCCAATTAAATAATTGCAATAGGGCCGAATGGTTGTTACCGGAAAGTTTTTGAGAACACCTCCGTCTACATAATTTACACCTCTAATTTTTTTTGGAATAAACAATACGGGTACGCTACAGGATGCTACCAGAGGATGAATTAAGATCCCTTTCGAAAATTCAACACTTATTCCTTTGTCTAAATTAGTGGCAACTATATGAATGGGTATATTTAATTGTTCAAAAGTTTTAGATCGTAGTGTTTTAGCCATAAAACGTTCAAACGATTTAATGCTAAAAATACCTCCATTAGGTAATTGTAATTGAGTCATTTTCCGAAAGCTTACATCTTCGAACAATGATGCAATTTCATTAGGCGTATAACCATCGGCATATAATGCTGCAACAACTGCACCAGCACTTACTCCCGATATTACATCGGGTTTAATTCCAACTTCTTCGAGCGCTTTCAGTACACCGGCATGGCAAAGTCCTTTTATGCCACCACCACTAAGTGTAATTCCAATTTTGTATGGTCTATTTACAGTTTCAGTAATCATTTGTTGTTGCTTATGATGTTTATTGATGTGCAAATATAAGTAAGAAATACGAGTAAATTAACAAAATTATTATTTTATTTTTTCAAACAAAAAATATTTTTTATCTTTACATTTTATTCTGTTTACTAAAGCTGAAACTAATTCATTTTTATAACGCTGTTTAATTATATGAACGATTTATCTCCCTTTTATCATTTTGCACGTGAGTTTGCACTATCTACCAACCGTAGTATTTTTCTAACAGGAAAAGCAGGAACAGGAAAAACAACTTTCCTACGTAAACTTAAATCTGAAACCAAAAAACAAATGGCAGTTGTTGCTCCAACAGGTGTAGCGGCTATTAATGCAGGTGGTACTACCATGCATTCGTTTTTTCAATTGCCATTCACTCCTTTTATACCTACTGTTCAGGGTAGAAAGGAATTGATCGAAAAAACAAAAATGGTGGGTTATCGCCGTAAGGTAATTCAAGAATTGGAATTGCTTGTAATTGATGAAATAAGCATGGTACGTGCCGATGTGCTCGATGCTGTTGATACTATTCTACGCCATTTCCGATACAAACACAACGAAGCTTTTGGTGGTGTACAAGTCATTTTTATAGGCGATATGTTTCAACTTTCGCCAGTTGCTATCGAAGAAGAATGGCGTATTCTTTCGCCTTATTACAAAAGCCCATATTTCTTTCATAGTCAGGTAATTAATCAGCAACAGCCCGTATATATTGAGTTTGATAAAATATTCCGACAAACCAACAAAGATTTTATAAGTGTTCTGAATCAGGTGCGCAATAACTGCCTTACACCCGATGGTCTTGCTTTGTTACAAAGCCGATACAATCCTGTTTTTGTGCCTTCGAACGACGATACTTATATCACGCTTACAACACATAATTACAAAGCCGACAAAATAAATGCAGAGGAATTGGCTAAAATAAGTGGAAAATCGCGCACTTTTGTTGCCGAAATTAAAGGCGATTTTCCTGAAAAAAGTTATCCTACCGACAAAGAACTTGTGCTTAAAATTGGAGCTAAGGTAATGTTTAATAAAAATGATAACGAAACTGTTCGTCGGTTTTATAATGGTAAAATTGGTATTATTCAGGATTTTACCGATGAAGCAATCATTGTAAAATGCCCCGACGATGACGAGCCTATTGAACTTGGAAAAATGATGTGGGAAAACATTCGTTATTCGACCAATGAAGTTACACGGCAGATTGAGGAAGATATGCTGGGCACTTTTGTGCAGTATCCATTGCGTTTAGCATGGGCTATTACCATTCATAAAAGTCAAGGTCTAACATTCGAAAAAGCAATAATCGATGCTGGTGATGCTTTCGCTTCAGGTCAGGTTTATGTGGCTTTGAGTAGATGTAGGTCGCTCGAAGGTATGGTGTTGCGAAGTAAAATTAATCCGTATAGCATCGAAAACGATACCGAAATTGTAGAACACGAAAAGTCAAAGCAGGCCATTGAAGAACTGGAAAAACAGTTAAATGAATCACGAAATCAATTTCGAGCCTATACTTTAAGTCAGTTATTCGATTTCAGAACTGCGTTAGGTCATGCATCTCGTATCATACGTGATGTTGAAAACGTAGCTAGTTCTTTTAACGATGATACTATGCCATATCTGAAAAATATTTTAATACAACTTCAACAAATTCAAGAAGTTGCAGATAAATTTCAGGTACAACTAAATCGTATTTTTCAAGCTGTAGAAGTGAACGAAGAATATTTGGCTGAACGATTACAAGCTGCCACCTTGTTTTTTGCCGAAAAAATTGAATTTTTGCTCGAAACTTTGCGTCAATCGCCAGCAAGTACCGATAGTCGCGATAATGCACGTGATTATAACGATCAGTTGCGTGCTAACTTTGCATTCATAGCACAGAAAAAGCATGTGTTTAATAATTTGAAAAGTCCGTTTAGCGTAGAAAACTATTTTTCGATTAAAAATACATTCCTTCTGCCTGATTTTGAGGTTAATGCCTATACAAAAACAGGTAAGTCGAAGTCGATTGTTTCTAAAAATCCATCACTTTATTACGAATTACTATCACTACGTAACGAAATATGTGAACCACGTAATTTACCAATTTACATTGTGGCAGGCAGCGAAACTTTATTGGAAATGGCTGATTTCCTACCTCTTACAAGTGCCGATTTGCTTAAGATTAAAGGCTTTGGACCTGCAAAGGTTGAGAAATATGGTCCTCTTTTTCTTGAGATAATTCAAAAGTACTGCAAAACCAATAATTTAAGTTCGAATATACACGAAAAAATTGAAACTAAAAGTTCTAAAAAAGAAAAATCACCTGCCGAAGTAAAAGAAAAAAAGCAAAAAGGCGATTCGCATCGTGCTACTTACGAACTGTTTAAAGCAGGTAAAACTATTCACGAAATAGCTGCAGAGCGTAGTTTAGCACTTTCCACCGTATGCTCACACTTGGGTAGGTTTATTGCATTAGGAAATTTGAATATTAATCAGTTTATCACTAAAGATAAACGTGAAAAAGCTATGAAGATTATGGAAACTGCCGACGAAGGTTCCGTATATCAAACGCTCGGAGGTGTGTTGGATGCTGTGGAAACAAACTTTTTTTTGGCGTGGTTAAGAGCACAAAAATCAAATCAAAAATAATCACTTTTATCAAAATCTAGAAAAGCCATTCAGCAAAGTTACTTAAATGAGTCGTGATTATTCTAATTTTGTGTAGTAAAAAATTCAGTTTTATGCTAATAACTATCCAATTTACAAAATAAAACTGTTAAATAAATTTAATTTAAACTGCTTTGTCAATTTTGTTTTGGTTTTAAAAAGGCCAAAACTCCTCCATATTCAGATTTAAACACTATTCAATTTTAAAAATCATATTTCAATAGCAATGTTAATTTGAAATTTTTATTACTTCGATTTCGAGTAATTGTACGTATCTTATTTGTAAACAGTATATTAAAGTAAATTCAATTGCCAAATTTCCAATTTTGAATACTGTAAATCCAAGCTTTGTAGCAATAATTACAATCATATTATATTATTATGACAACAAAATTTTTGTAGAATCAATCAAAATTAAATGTACATTTGAAACCATAAAACGTAGCGATTAAAGTTGCCAACGTTAAGCTGTTCGAGGTTCCTTAACCAAAAGAAACGAACTTAATCATGTAATTTATGATAAATGTATTTTTAGTTGACGATCACGAAATTGTCAGAGAAGGCTTTAAAAAGCTTGTAAAGGAAATTAATGATATAAATATAACCGGCGAAGCAAAATCATCCGAGGAAGTGCTACAGCGGCTTGATAGTATTGCTTGCGACGTAATGTTGGTTGATTTATATTTGCCAGGAAAAAATGGTTATCAATTATTGGTTGATTTGCAAAAACTTCGACCAGAAATTAAAGCCATAATCATGAGTATAAATCCGGAGCAGAAATCGGCTCTCAGAGCATACAAATTAGGAGCTGCAGGATATTTATGTAAGGATTCAGCTATTAACGAAATAATCTCAGCAATCCGAAAAACATATACTAATGGACGTTATATTAGCCCAGAATATGCTGAAGCATTGGCATTTAAAACAATTTTTAGTGAGCCCGACGATTTGCAAAAGTTAAGTGACTTAGAAACAAATATCCTCATTATGCTTTACAAAGGTATGGATATTAAAGATATTTCAGTCAAAACTAAATTAAGCGTTGTTTCAGTTTTTACGTATCGAAAAAAGATTTTTGAAAATTTAAAACTAAACTCTAATCTCGATATGATACACTACGTCAAGGAAAACATAATAATGGGCTGATTCCTTTTTCTAATTCGATATTGTATCGAAAATTTACATTGTAATCAACAGAACTTTATCTTTTGAAATTATACTGAAAAATTTTTTTTATTCATTTTCGAATAAAAATCAAAATATTTTGCAATTAGATAGAAAATTTGTTATATTTGCGCTTATTAACTTGTTCTAAAACGAATATTGGATTTATTAATATCGAAAAATTGTATTCGATTGGTTTAAATTATTGAAGAACAAGCATTTATATTTATTTTTCTGGCTAAATACTTTTTATTGGTAACCACACACTAATTTCGAATTTATGATTAAAGTATTTATTGTTGATGATCACGAAATAATTCGTGAAGGCCTCAAAATGATTCTCAAAGAAGAATCTGATATTATCGTTGTTGGCGAAGCTCAAAATGGAGCTCAAGCAATCGACAAAATACGTAAGGTAGAATGCGACATAATGTTGCTTGACATGAATATGCCTGGAAGAAACGGTATTGATTTGCTCATGGATATAAAAGCACTTCGACCGAAGTTACACATACTCGTATTAAGCATTCACCCTGAGGATAAGTTTGCCTTGAAAACCCTGAAGTCAGGCGCTTCGGGTTATTTGTGTAAAGATACTGCTCTCGAAGAGCTGGTTGTAGCCATTCATAAAATAAACCTCAAAGGCAGGTATATAAGTGCTGCGCTTGCTGAGCAATTGGCGTTTGATGTAATTCCCGAATCGGATAGCGACCCGCATGATTTACTTTCGAACAGAGAGCGCGAAATATTAATCAAAATAGCCTCGGGTGTAAAAGCCAAAGATATTGCCGATGAGTTGGGCTTAAGTATTTCAACTGTATTTACATATCGTTTACGTATTTTCGAAAAGCTTAATGTAAAAAACAATGTGGAACTGACACATTACGCAATCGAAAAGAAGTTGGTTAATTAATTAAATTACAATTTATTACATATATTTGGTCAGGTAAATAATTTTTATCTGACCAAATTTTTTGTAGTTTTCTATACTTTCTTTCTTGTTATCTTCTGCATTAATTTTTATTAAATGACTTTACTTCATATCGAAACATCTACTAATGTTTGCTCAGTAGCTTTGAGTTTGGATGGCAGCTGTGTTTTTTTGAAAGAAAACAAGGCTGGGATGAATCATGCCACCATGTTGAGTCCTTTTATCGAAGAGGCTTTTCAGTTTTTACATAAGCAAAACGGAAAGTTGGATGCAATAGCGGTAAGTGGTGGACCTGGCTCTTATACTGGTCTACGAATAGGTGTTTCTACGGCTAAAGGGCTTTGTTATGGTTTAAATATCCCATTAATAGCTGTTAGTACTCTTCAAATAATGACATTGGCCGCATTAGCTGTTAAGTTGGATAAGAATTTATTGTATTGCCCCATGATTGACGCGCGCCGAATGGAAGTTTACGCGGCTTTTTACGATGTAAATGCTGAAATTGTACGCAATATTCAAGCTGATATTATCGACTCAGAATCCTATACTGAAATATTGTCTAAGTCTGAAGTGGTGTTTTTTGGTAATGGTGCTGATAAGTGCAAAACTACATTAACTCATCCTAATGCTCAATTTATCGATGACATTTATCCTTCTGCAAAATTTATGATTCCATTAGCCGAGAAGGCATTTAAAAATAGCACATTTGTTGATGTTGCTTATTTTGAGCCGTTTTATCTTAAAGAATTTCATACTACTACCCCAAAATCTATCACATAAAAAACTCCTAATAATTGACAATCAGATTATTAGGAGTTTTTAAATGAAAAGCTAATTCAATCTTAGAAAAAATAACTTATTGTAGTCATAGCTCTATGGTTGCTTATGTTGTATGGGTTCTGAATTTTTCCATTGGCTTGAATTTCCCCATATTTTGCTGTAGTTAGCTCGTATTCAAATCCTAAACGGAAATTGCTTAAATTGTACGTAATATGTGGTGCAACACGGTAAAGTTGATCCATTTGCAATTGCAAGTTGTTTATATTATTATAAAATCCATTTCCATAAGCAGTGAACTTTCCTGCTTTGGTAAGTAGGTCTTTATTTGACCCTAGGTTTTGTGATAATCCACCATAAATTCCAACCTGAATTTTAGTTCCATAAGCTACACTTAACCAAGATGTTGTGGTGTTTATATTGGTGTAGACATCTTCGCCAGTGCTTGTGTTTATTCCACTTACTCCATATCCTCCAATCGTTAAATATTCGCTCATATTTTGCCCTAAAACGGACTTGACACGTACTTGAAATTTTTTATTGGTATATCCGGCATAAGCTACTGCTGCACCTGAATTAAAACGTACATTGTTAATTTTCAACGATTTTCCATCCACTCCTACTCCGGCAACAATACTTTTTGATTTGTAATCTAACCCAATATGTAAGCCTGGAATCAATCCATTTTTCATATAGCTTGCACTTGCACCAGCAGGTCCTTGAGTCATGAATTGCATTTGATACGATGCAACAGTTATAAAGGTAAAATTATCGTTTAATTTTTGATTTAAACGTATTTGCGGGCTGCGATTAAATGGCTGAAATGGTGTAGCCACACTTAAAGCAGGTGTAATGGGTTGAAGGTTTGAGAACATTGGATGCCATGCTTGTCCCACCAATAATTCCGTTTTTGCCCAATTTAACTTTAAATAAGCTTGACGAAGACGTACGAGATAATAGTAATCTTTAACTCCTGCAAAATCGCATTCAATTTTTCCGCTTGATTTTGCTCCTAAAATTGGAGTACCTATAAAATCAATACCTAATCTGCTTGAGATGGCAAGCATTTGCGAATTTGGAACTGCATTTTTATCTTTTCCCGACGCATCTATATCAATTGGTTTTGGAAACATATTGAATAATCCATCCAATGCTTCTTGGTTTTGACGCGAATTATAATACAAATCACTTCGGATAAATCCGTAAAGTTTATAACTTGCCGCTGGTTCGGCTGCTTTCAGTGAGATTATTGAAAAAACGAAAGTAAGTATATAGAATAAATTTTTTTTAGAAAACATAATATATTTATTTTTTTGTGCTGAAAAGCTATTTCAGAGACCGCATAAATGCTCAATAAGTATTTTTAAACCAATTCCAACTAAAATAATACCTCCGAGAATTTCAACGTTAATTTTAATTTTTGAACGAAAATGTACTCCTAGATAAACACCTAAAAGTGAGAAAATAAAACTGATAATTCCGATATTTGCTACTGCAACCCATATTCGTTCAGGAAAAGTCACAAATACAATACCTGTGGCCATAGCATCAATACTAGTGGCTAGTGCCAACGTCAATAACACTTTCCATTTAAATGGGTCGGTTTTAATTTCGCAATGTGGATCAATAGGTTTTAAGCCTTCGATAAACATTTTCAATCCGATTATGGATAATAAGCCAAATGCAATCCAATGATCAAAATCACGAATTGCATTTGCAAAACTATAACCAGCAAAATAACCAATAAGTGGCATTAGTCCTTGAAATAAACCGAAAAGCATTGCCATTCGCAATGCTTTTTTGAGTTTGAATTTTTTCAGACACACGCCCTTGCTAATGGAAACTGCAAAACAGTCCATTGCCAAACCAATACCGATAATTATAATTGAGATTATATCCATTCTAGAGTGAATTTGAAAATTTGAAAATTGATGGATTTGAAAATTAAATAAATTTGAAATAAGAAGATTAGTTTGTTATTAAACAAACTAATCTTCTCTATAATTTTCTAATTTTCAAATTTTTCAAATCATCTTTTTAACTTGCTCGTACACGTTTTTACCGTTGAAACCAAGTTTTTCGTCTAACACTTTGAAAGGTGCAGAAAAACCGAACGATTCCAATCCCCAGATTTTGCCATTAGCTCCAACTAAACCTAAAAGGTTAACTGGTAAACCGGCAGTAAGACCAAAAATCTTAGCATTTTTAGGCAATACACTTTCTTGATATTCTGCTGATTGACTGCGGAATAAACCTTCGGAAGGAACTGATACCAAACGTATTTTTACGCCATCGGCACGAAGCAATGCAGCACCTTCGTTCAAAGTAGAAACTTCAGAACCTGAAGCTACTAAAATAACATCAGGATTGCCATCGCATTCTACAATGTAACCACCTTTTTCAGCTTGATTTGCTTCTGCTTTACGACCTTTAGCCGCAGGAAGATCAGCTATATTTTGGCGAGAAAGGATTAATCCAGTTGGAGTATGTGTGTTTTCCATTGCCATGCGCCATGCAACTGTACATTCTTCCACATCTGCTGGACGAAGAACTAACATAGAATTTTGTCCTTTGTGGTTTTTCAGTTTTTCCATCAAGCGGATTTGAGCTTCTTGTTCTACTGGTTCGTGTGTTGGACCATCTTCACCTACGCGGAATGCATCATGTGTCCAAATGAATTTCACGGGAACTTCCATCAAAGCTGCCATACGCACAGCTGGTTTCATATAATCGGAGAACACAAAGAAAGTAGCACAAGCAGGAATTACACCACCGTGCAAACTCATACCGATACAAACGCAAGCCATAGTTAACTCAGCAACACCAGCCTGAAGGAATGCACCTGAGAAATCGTCTTTTGTAAATGCTTTGGTGTTTTTCAAGAAACCATCAGTTTTATCAGAGTTCGATAAGTCGGCACTCGAAACCACCATATTTTCAACTTGTTTTGCCAATTCAGCCAATACAGTTGCTGAAGCAGCGCGTGTAGCTTGACCTGGTTTTTGAACAACGGCATCCCAATTTACGATAGGAGCTTTGCCAGAGAAGAAAGTTTCCAATTTAGCAGCCAATTCAGGATTTGCTTTTGCCCATTCTGCTTTAGCAGCATATTTTGCAGCTACAATAGTTTCCAATTCAGCAGCACGTTTGGCATATAGTGCTTTTGTTTCTTCGAAAAGAACAAATGCATTTTCAGGATCGCCACCCAATACTTTGATTGACTCAGCGTACGAAGCACCACATTCGCTCAACGGCATACCATGAGTTGCACATTGGTTTTCGAAACTTGAACCATCGGCTTTGCGAGCGCCTTTACCCATAATTGTTTTACCAATAATAAGCGTTGGTTTTGCAGTTTCAGCTTTTGCTTCAACTATTGCAGCACGGATTTGATTGGCATCGTTTCCGTTTATTTCTATAATTTTCCAACCCCACGAAAGGTATTTTGCTGCTGTATCTTCAGTTGTAACGTCTTTTGTTTCTGTTGAAAGTTGAATGTCATTCGAATCGTAGAACATAACCAAGTTATTCAATCCCAAGTGACCAGCCAAACGACCAGCACCTTGCGAAATTTCTTCCTGAACACCACCATCCGAAATATAAGCGTAGATAGTTTGGCTCATCATTTCACCAAAACGTGCTTTGAGAAATTTAGCAGCAATAGCAGCTCCAACAGCATAAGTATGACCTTGTCCGAGAGGACCAGAAGTGTTTTCAACACCACGCATAATGTCAACTTCAGGGTGACCAGGAGTTGGGCTATCCCACTGACGGAATTGAGCTAATTCGTCCATGCTGTATTTGCCACTACAAGCTAATACAGAGTAAAGCATAGGCGACATGTGTCCTGGGTCAAGGAACATGCGGTCGCGACCTTCCCATTTTGGGTTTTTAGGATCGTACTCCAAAAACTCAGAATACAGCACATTGATAAAATCAGCACCACCCATGGCACCACCTGGATGACCAGACTTTGCTTTTTCGACAGCCGATGCCGCAAGGATGCGGATATTGTCGGCTGCACGATTTAAAACTTCAATTGAATTCATAAAAAATTGTTGTTATTTGGTTGTTTGTTGTTT
>CAYXQZ010000004.1:19487-22179 GCA_964466415.1 uncultured Paludibacter sp. | reverse complement strand
AGAGTAATTCACTCCCCAGCTGCTACCTTCGCCTTTTACTCCAAATCCGGGAATATACCAAGGCGATAATTCACCAGGCACATCTTCACCTAAAAGTTTTTTATTGCGAACTGTCCAACCCATATAGATATTCCGAGTTATTTCCACACGCATTCCTGCCACTATTTCGAACCAAACTGAAGTAGTCCGTTCATTTTTAGAGGTATGAGTGATGGTTTGATTCCAATAATTATCTTGTATGGACAAATTTGAATATTCATATTTAAATGGACTAAATGCAAGTCGTGCACCAGCAAAGAAAATATTATTGATTGGTGCTTTATCCTTTTTTGGTTTTATTAAATTAAAATCAACTCCTAGGCGCGTATACATGCCTTTTGTTGAATAGTTAACACCCGAAGTTGATGTTTTATCAGCTCCACCATATCCAATTTCGAGAGCCGGAAAATATTTCTGTTTCATGTCCACATAAATACCAGCTTCGTAACCGTATTTTTCGCCATTATTAATAACATTCGAAGCTAACGAAGCTAAGTCAAGATCAAGTCTAAGTCCTCTATAGTTGGCTTTTATAATCGAATCGGTTTTGTTCTTTTTTACTTGAGCATTTGCAATATTAATGCCCAATAGACAGAACAAACTAATTATGAAAAATCTTAATATGTTCTGCATTTACATTTATTACGTCGCGTTGTACAATACGGATTGAATCGATAAAATGGTGCGTCGAAATTACTTCGTCGATGGTGTGAGTTACAATACAACCACATGGTAATGAAATAAAATAAGCATCATTGTTCGTATAAAAAACTGATAATGTGTCTTTCATTGTGTTGAACTGTATCACAAAATCAGATTGAACTTTTGAAATATTTAGTGGAACACTAATTGAACTTATTGATTTTGAATTTTTATACAAAAATGAATCTTTTGATAATCCATTAACCCATAAACTATCAATGTTTAAAGGGGAGTCAGTTGGATTAGCTTTTTTATAAATATTCATTTTTAGACTAACCGTTTTTTCTACGCGGCATTCGTCATTCGACGTACAGGACGTAAATAAAACTATTACTGCAAAAAATAAAAATCTAATCATATCCAATTTCCTTATTCTAAATCTCTTTAATTATCAAATTATTATATCACCACATCACCACATCATCACATCATTTCCCTAACTTCTTTTTTAAGCATTTCGGTTGCAATCTCACCTGGCGATTTTTCGCTTTGTGTGTATATTTCAATAATGCGTTCAGCTAAAGCAGCTGCAGGCATTTCGGGTGCAAATTGCGATGCACACATATTAATCAATTTTATCAAACTTTCTTCAGTTGCTCTTATTGCAGTCCAAAGCTCGCTACTAACATATATTTGTTGCGAAACATTATGGCTAAATTCTTCACGGATATTGGATAGTAACTGAGCTTGCAATCCAAAACAAGTCATTTCGGGTTGAATGATATTTATAATAATTTTGTTAGGTGTAGTGCGCTCAATTACAAGCATTAAACGTTCATAAGCACGTAATCGTAAAGGTATAGTTGCCGTTAAACTCGATTTGCGAAGCTCGTAATTTCGTCGGTTTTGGTCGTTTTTGAGCATTTTATCTAGTAAGATATATGCCGTAACAAGAACCAATAAAGCTGGAATTGTAATTTGAAGTATCTCGGTCATAACCATTTGCAAATTAGTTAAATGAAAATCAAATCTCTGTTTCTATCAAATAATTATTGCGTTCGGTAGAGTTTCGGGCTATTAGTTCGCCAATAAATCCAGTGAGAAATAATTGCGTGCCAAGTACCATAGCTAGCAATGATAAATAGAAAAATGGAGTATTGGTAACTAAAGGTGCGGGCACATGATTATATAAGCAAATCAATTTATTTACAATAACTGCAACAGTTGCAAAAAAACCTAACAAAAACATCATGCTACCTACCATGCCAAAAAAATGCATTGGTTTTTTACCAAAGCGCGATAAAAACCACAAACTAATAAGATCCAAATAGCCATTTACAAAGCGGCTTAGTCCAAATTTAGTTTCGCCAAACTCACGTTTGCGATGTTCCACTACTTTTTCGCCAATTTTTTTGAATCCAGCATTTTTTGCCAAATAAGGTATATAACGATGCATTTCGCCATAAACCTCTATGTTTTTTACCACAATATTTTTATAGGCTTTCAAACCACAGTTCATGTCGTGAAGCTTTAGTCCAGTTACTTTACGAGCAGTGGCATTGTAAATTTTCGAAGGTAAGTTTTTTGCCAATTTTGAGTCGTAACGCTTTTTCTTCCAACCCGATACAAGATCAAAACCATCTTGCGTAATCATACGATATAATTCTGGAATCTCATCCGGACTATCCTGCAGGTCGGCATCCATAGTAATCACCACATCGCCTTTGGCTGCTTTAAAACCGCAATACAAAGCAGGTGATTTGCCATAATTGTTTCTGAATTTTATACCACGTACAGTATTATACTTGAGTTTTAACTCCTCAATCACTTGCCACGAACGATCGGTACTACCATCGTTTACAAAAATTACTTCGAAAGATAGTTTGTTGGTAATCATTACCTTTTCAATCCATTCGTAAAGTTTTACGAGCGATTCGTCTTCGTTGTAAAGTGGTACAATTACTGAAATATCCATATTTGCTGCGCTTTTATTTGCACTTTGTGCGTTATT
>CAYXQZ010000004.1:0-19387 GCA_964466415.1 uncultured Paludibacter sp. | reverse complement strand
CAATTACTGAAATATCCATATTTGCTGCGCTTTTATTTGCACTTTGTGCGTTATTGATTGTTATTTGCACTACGTGCGTTATTGATAGATATTAGAAGTTCAGATGTCTGTCATCTGTTGTCGATAATTAAATAAAAAAGTGAAACCCCTTCGGTGTTACCCTTTTTTATTCAAAAATACTTTTTTCTTTTTTCAAAAATAAAGCTAAAATCAAACTCCAAAATGCTGCAACAAGTGCACTGCCAAAAATATTAAATAATGCATAGGGAGCTGGTTTGAAAACTGCATTCAAAATGTCGTAGGTTTTATCATCGATATTTATATTCATTTTTTCGTATATCATTAACGTGTCATTAAGCATAACACCCAAAAAATCAGCATTTAGTAATGCATAGAATAGCATAACTAACGAACCAATTACAGAACCGTAAATATATACTCTGAATATATAACCAAATGCTTGATTATAAGTCATGCTTTGATCGGTTTGTGCATCGCGAAATTTTTTGGTTGCTATGTACAGAAAAACAATAATACCAATAGATAAAAATACTGAAAATGAAGAAAGTACAGGTATTTTTAATGCAGTTATAAGGAATTTTACGGCAATCATTGCACCTACAATTAGTCCGTTTTGCATGGCTGATTTATTCGAATTTTGATCCATAAAGTTTGTTTTTTAATATTTGCACAAAATTACTAAAAATGTGGCACATACGAAATACCTCAATTATAGGTAAATTGAGAAATCAACATTAATAATTGATATCTTTTTTATAAGTTTAATTTATACAATCCTCAAAAATGCATTCCACATGGTATCATCGGTAGGAGTAGGGGCTGTTATTTCGATTAACTCTTTGGAGACTGGGTGCGTAAATGCCACATGGCGAGCATGTAAGCTAATTCCTCCATTGGGGTTTGAACGCGCAAAACCATATTTTAAGTCACCTTTTATGGGACAGCCCATTTTAGCCAACTGACATCGAATTTGATGATGACGACCAGTTTCAAGGTGTACCTCCAATAAAAAGTATGTGTCCGACGATGCTATTAACCGGTAGCTTAAGGCTGCTTTTTTGGCTTCGGGAACCATTTTGTTATGCGCGGTTGTTTTGTTCTGCTTTTCGTTGCGTACTAAAAAATGTTCAAGCCGACCTTCTAACTGTTCGGGTTTGTTTTTAACAACTGCCCAATATGTTTTTTTTATCTCTTGATTTTTAAACATCTCGTTAAGTCGGGTTAATGCTTTGCTTGTTTTGGCAAATAGCACCACGCCACTTACAGGCCTATCAAGCCTATGTGTAACCCCTAAAAAAACTTCGCCAGGTTTATTGTATTTCTCTTTCAAAAACTTTTTAATTGTTTCCGATAGCGGCTCATCGCCTGTTTTATCGCCTTGTACAATTTCCGAACAGGTTTTATTTACAGCAATTATATGGTTATCTTCGTAAAGAACTGTCATTTATTTGATATTTGGATATTGAGATTTTTTTGATAATAGGATATTTGGAAAAATGCGAAATTATGTTTTTGTTTTTTTTGTGAATATTTGCCATAGTCCACTGAAAATTGTAAGATAGCGATAAGGGTAATAAAATACATACAATTTGTGGTTTTTTATTGCGTATTTTTCAATCATGAATTTTTTTGGAGGAAAAAATATATCAATTAAATATTTTGCAATATCCAATGGGTTTTTCAGCATCCGAAGGCTGTTGATATGTCCTGGAATAGCCGTTGTGCTTGTTTCAACATATTTATATCCCTGTATATACCGAACAAACTGTGTTCTGATTTTGTCATCCACTTTTGAAGAATATTTATCCAATATCTCCTCTGGAATAACGCTTATTGAATAAAATTGTTGTACCAAAATTAAGTATTTAAATACAGTTTCAGTGGCATTGTATAAGTCACAAAGAGTAACAAACGAGCTCCAATAAAAATCTTCTGGCAATGAATTTATTAAATTTACAATGTCGGTAAACGACGTAAAATTCACATTTCCTTCGTCGAAATGCTTATGTGTATGCAGTGTAATGTGAATTAACTGATGCATAAAGTCTAACGCAAATAACTTGCTTCCATTGATTTCTACTGGAATTCGTGTTGCAAAAACCCTATCGATATTCATTTCGTAGGGCTGGTTTGCACTATGAAGTTTGATATGCAATTCAACCGAAACACCATTTAAATACATTGGAGGTAAGTGTACCTTATCTTCTTTTGCTCTTATAAAATCGCTTACGGGAACAGATTCTTTGTAGTTATAACCAAGTTTTTGTAAAATTTGAACAGCTTGATGTGCTTTCGGTACGGGAATAAGAATATCAATGTCACTAAATTGTCGTAAACCTATTTCTTTATAAAGATTTTCGGACAAATATACTCCTTTCAGAGCAATGACTTCGATATCAGCTTTTTGTAATTCTGCAACAATTATCGAGAAATGCCCTAATAGTAGCACGCTTCGGTTTACAGTTCGTAAATAAGCTTGCTCAATCAACAGCAAATTGTCAGCAGGAATCAAATCTTTGTTTTTAAACTGAGTTATTTTGTTGAAAAATAATCCAGCCATTCCACGCTTAATAATCTGAATAGTAAATGCTTCCCAATCTGTAATCTTGGACAAACAATTGTCTATTTCATCAATTTCGGGTTGCTGAATAGATAATTTTGCTACTAGCAAAACAATTTTATCGGCTGGATTTAATGAAATTGAGTGATTAAACATGAAAGTTGCTGATTATTAACAGAATAAATGTTGGTTACTGTTGCTGAATTTAAGTTGCAAATATACTACGAATTAATGAGTTATCATCAAAAAATGCTGCAATATCTCTTAAATCTGAAAACTTTTTATACCTTTGCATATTCATTTTTAAACAACTATAATTATGGCTATGCAAAAAGACAGTCGCCTTGCTTGGGGTATCTCTTTACTAGTTTTTGGTATCATTTTTTTAATACGTCAATTAAATATTTTACCTGAAAACTTGTCGGATATAATATTTAATTTCAAAAACTATCCTCTTATTTTAGGTATCATATTTCTTTTAGCTCACAAAAACAAAACACCTGGTTTAGTGCTTATTGTTGTCGCACTTATTTTTCGATTATCCGAAATTATTCGTTTAACCGAACATATTTCGGACTTTATATGGCCTGTATTGCTAATTGTAGCTGGCATAATATTGGTTGCAGGTGTATTAAAATCTAAGAAATAACATTTTCTAATTAATGAAAATTGTATTTATAGGTGCTGGGAATGTGGCCACTCATTTAGCATGGGCTCTAAAATACCAAGGCCATGACATCGTTCAAATCTATAGCCGAACAAAACCATCGGCTCAAAAACTTGCCTTAAAAATCAACACTGAGTTTTGTACTTCATTGGAGCTGTTGAAAGAAGCCGATATGTATATTTATGCAGTAGCAGATAATGCGCTTAAAAGCGTAATTGAAAGGATAGATTTTAGCTCAGGTATGCATATTCACACAGCTGGCAGCGTTGATATTGATGTTTTTGAAAATAAATTTTATAATTACGGTGTGCTTTATCCGCTTCAAACATTTTCGAAGGAAAAAGATGTAGATTTTAGTGTAATTCCAATTTTTGTAGAAGGAAATAATGAAGCAACAACCAATGTTTTATTATCAATAGCCAATAATCTATCTACCAAAACCTACAAAGCTACTTCCAATGAGCGAATTCGCTTGCATATTGCTGCTGTTTTTGCATGTAATTTTACAAACTTTTTCTATACAATTGCTTCTGAATTAGTTCAAAAAAGTAATATCCCTTTTGAAATTCTTGAACCACTCATTGCAGAAACCGCCTCTAAAATAAAGACTTTAACTCCTTTTGAAGCACAAACAGGACCCGCTCGCCGTAACGATGTGGTAACCATGAATAAACAGTATGATATGATTGAGGATGAAAATCAAAAACTGATTTATAAATTTATAAGCGATTGTATTACAAACAAATACAAAAAGTAAACGATTTATTTTACTCCTAATTGTTTGTTGATTTCCTCTATTTCCTTGTTCCGATTTTTAAGTTGAATGCTGTATTGATTGACTGTGAAATAATGCTCAAAATTTACAATTGGAGTGCTCTCGAACACATCTGTAGATTTTTTATTGTAGAGCATGGCATTTTTAATATCTCCTTCAATTTCGTAAGCTATTGAAATATTGTGTAGTAATTTAGCTTTTGTAGCAATCGACGCATTTTCAACTCCTTTTTCCCAAATTTTAATGGCTGCACTCCAGTTTTTCACAAAAACCGAATCCATTCCATGTTTTATGATTTTGTTATTAGTAACAAAAAAATAACGATCTTCTTTGTCCCACCAAGGTACAAGTTTTTTCATTACATGCTGTCCAACGTATAAAGCGCCATCAATCAGTGCATTATATCTGTCTGGTAAGCTAGCCAATGCTTTCTTACGCTGATACGACTCGGCATCCCAATATATAGTATCTTTAAAATTATAGGTTTCGCTTTTAAAATTTTTGGAATAAGTTACACTCCAAGTGCTCTCAAAATTGGCTTCGAGCATGGCATAAAAATAATTGCTTTCTTCGTTATAATAATCAGCAATTCGGTCAGTTACCTTAATTTTATCAAGCGATAAAACTACGTCGGCACCATATTGAGCCGTAAGAACTTTTAATGTGTCGATTTGTGGCGTGCTCGAAATTAAAAAATTACCCGATTTGTTGATACTATTCAAAACGAGCTGAGTTGTTGGAAAAAAATCATTTTTCAAAAATTCTTCGTTTACTACGCTAACACAAAAAATGGCCAAACTATCGGTACGTACCGATACGTTTTTTGGTTTCTCGTTGATTAATTCGTTACGATGGCCAATATTGATAGGCTGAACAACAGCATTATTTACAATTAGTAAATTGGAAGCATTTTTATCGAAACTAACTTTCGCTGGCCGAAGCACATCAATACTTGTGTACATCATGGTAGTACAAGAGCTAAACAAAAGCAATCCAATAAATGGAATAAATAATCTCGTTTTCATAACATTTAAAATTCTAATTCAAGATTGTCATAAGATAAATAAATGCCTGAAGGTAAAGTGCTTTCAACTTCGGCATGTAAGCCTAAATCGTGACTAAAATGTGTAAAATAGGTTTTTTTTGCACCTATCTTTTTGGCAATTACAAGGGCTTCGTCAAGTGTAATATGTGCTATGTGTGGTTGTACACGCAATGCATTTAATATTAAAACATCTAAGTCTTTCAGTTGTTCATAAGCCACATCTTCCAAGGTTTTAACATCGGTGAGATAAGCCAAATTTCCAAACCTATAGCCATAAATTGGCAATTTAGCATGCATAATTCGAATTGGTTGAATTGCTATGCCACCAATATTAAACGGATTGTTATCAATATTATTGAGTGTAAGTTTTGGAACCCCAGGATATGGATTTTCTTTGAAACAATATGGCATGCTTTGCATAATTTGAGTATTTACCCGTTTTTCGGCATAAATCTGAACATTTCCGTAAGGCCTAACATCGTCAATTCCACCAATATGATCGTAATGTTCGTGTGTTATAACTATGGATTTTAAATTGTCAATATTATGTTTCAACATTTGCTGACGAAAGTCAGGGCCACAATCAACCAATACTGAATATTGATTATTTGTGATCAATACAGAAGCGCGAAGTCGTTTGTCACGTACGTCAACCGATGTGCACACCTTGCACTTACAAGCTATTTGAGGTATTCCGGTTGAGGTGCCAGTTCCTAGGAAAATTAATTTCATACGTTGCAAAATTACAAATTCATTCGAATACGCCAATGCTGCGGATATAAATTATTGCATCGATTTCCAATATTTTTTACCCAACCAAGTGTTAAATCTTTAAATGTGAGTAATAAATAACCTTTGTCAGCATCGTTTAGTTCTATAGCTTCGCGTTTTAAAAATCGTATGGCTGTATTATAGTCTACTTCAAAAAGTGTACATGATGATTTGTCAAGTAGTTTGGATAGAGCTAGTTGAGCTGTTGGAACATAATCACGACCTTTTAATTCGAACATTTCGATACCTGCTACAAGACATTTAAACTTTGAGCGTAGAAACAATAATTCATTTAAGTTGTCTGAATCAAAAGCAATAATTCGGTTATTAATATTATAGTACGAAGAATGTGTGAAGTCCATTAGTTTAAATGGAAGCTCACTCGCATTAATTTTTTTTGTATTTTTATCCAATACTAATTTGAAATTTTGCTCTTTAATAGCACTTTCATTTTTTCGAATTACAGCCATGAAAAATCCTTCACCTTTCATTCTGTGAGGATAAAAACGATAACCACCATCGGTTATTACAATATTTGTATCTTCGATAGCTAACTGTATTATATCTGCTCCAAGTTCAGTACAAATCCAATGTACATTTTCTTCATTTTCTTCTCTATTAAAAGTACAAGTGCTATAAACCATTATGCCACCTGGTTTCAAAGCATCCCAGCTATCAATTAATATGTCGCGTTGCCGGCTCACACAATTCATTACATTGTCCACCGACCATTCGTTTATTGCATTTGGATCTTTCCGAAACATGCCTTCGCCCGAACAAGGCGCATCAACTACTATGGCATCAAAATAATGTTCCAGCTTCGAAAAATGGCTCGCTTCGTTATTAGTGACCACTACATTTGGGTTGCCCCATTTCAATATGTTCTCGGCCAAAATTTGAGCGCGCGAATGGATAATCTCATTACTCACCAATAAACAACTTTCAGGCAGCGTTTGCGATAAAAGTGTTGATTTGCCACCTGGAGCCGCACATAAATCCAATACCCGATTGGCATTAGGGAAACATTGTTTTACTGCTTGATATAAAAACATGGAGCTCGCTTCTTGTACGTAATATGCTCCACCATGAAACAAAGGGTCGGCCGTAAATAACGGTCGCTCAGCGAGGTAACAGCCGTTCGGACAGTGACTTATTGTGTCATTCGTTGGAGGGTAATCTATTTTATTGTTTATACGAATGCTCGTGGGTGCTTGTGTTGAAAGTGCAGCTTCGAAAGCAGTAAACTCATCTTTCAATATAAGTTTGGTTCGCGCAATAAAACTATCGGGTAGCGACATAAAAAAAGCAAATTATTATTCCATTATATTTATAAAAAAAAGCAGTGATAAGAACTTCATCACTGCCTTTAAAATTTTTAAAATCAGATTAAAAAATCAGACTTTCACATCTTCGAGAATACGATGGGCAATATCCAAAATTTGAGTATCGTCCAACATTACTAATCCGCCATCGGGTCCTGGTTCAATGTGAACACCACAACTTTTACCATCGTTGAAATTGTGACCCCCAAAATAATTACGTACTGTTTCTTTTTCCAGACCAAGTTCTTCAGCAATCTTGGCCATACTTCCACTTGGCAATGAATCTTTTACTTTACGTAATTCGTTGAATGTTATCGTTTTAGTCATGTCAATAAGTATTAGAATGTTAATAATAATAGTGTATTTTTTGGTGCTATAAACTTACAACATTGGTATGAGACTACAAAATAATTTAACATTAATTTTCACAAATATTTCTATTGTGTTTCAATAAAAATGCTATGTTGCTGTATATCAATTTGTAAGTGTTTGTTTAAATATTTCGGTAAAATTCAACAACTGTCCTAATTCCTTTAAAAAACAAATCTACCGGAAAATTTTCGTTTGGCGAATGTATGGCATCGGATTCCAATCCAAATCCCATCAATATTGGCTTTACTTGCAGGGTTTTTTCAAAAATTGGTATAACGCCTATACTTCCACCTCGGCGAACGGGTAAAGGACGAATGCCAAAAACGGTAGTGTATGCTTTTTCGGCTGCTTTGTAGGCTGCCGAATCGATGGAACATACATAACTTTCGGCTCCATGCAAAAATGTAATGTCCACTTTTACATGATCAGGAGCAATTTTTTTTATGTGATCCGAAACAAGTTTCGAAATTTCAGGACTTAATTGGTTAGGGACTAAGCGTGCCGATAATTTTGCATAAGCTTTTGATGGTAACACTGTTTTTGAACCTTCGCCTGTATATCCACCCCAAATGCCACATATATCGAGTGTGGGTCTCACTCCAGTGCGTTCAATAGTGCTATAACCTTTTTCACCAAATACTTTTTCAATTTTCAGATTTGCTTTGTATTCTTCTTCATTAAATGGTATTTGTGCAATTAAATCTTTTTCTGTGTTGGATAGTTGTTCTACTTTGTCGTAAAAGTGCGGGATGGTAATTTTACCATCAGCATCAGTTAATGATGCAAGCATTTTAGCCAATTCATTAATCGGATTAGCCACTGCACCACCAAATATGCCCGAATGCAAATCGCGTGAGGCTCCCGTAACTTCAATTTGCCAATAAGCCAATCCACGTAATCCGGTAGTTATGCTCGGCATGTTGGCAGCGAGCATACTTGTGTCCGATACCAATATTATGTCACAAGCAAGTAATTCCTTGTTTTCGGCACAAAAAAGTTCCAAACTAGGCGATCCAATTTCTTCTTCACCTTCAATTAAAAATTTTACATTGCATTTTAATTCATTGTTGCTAACCAGGAATTCGAAAGCTTTAGCATGAATAAACGATTGGCCTTTATCATCGTCGGCACCACGCGCAAAAATATGTCCATCGCGTACTTCAGGCTCAAAAGGTGGACTTATCCATAAATCGAGAGGCTCAGCAGGCATTACATCATAATGTCCATATATTAAGATGGTTGGTGCTTTTTTATCAATAATTTTCTGAGCATAAACCACTGGATTTCCGGAGGTGGGTAAAATGTCAACTTTATCAACTCCAGCTGCAATTAATATTTCTTTCCAACGATGAGCACATTGCTGAATTTCGGGCTGTCGATGACTGTGAGCGCTTACACTCGGAATTTGTATCAGCGAAAATAATTCATTTAAAATCCGATCTTTATTGTCAGATAAATAGTTAGTGATTTCCATTTCTATGTTTTTTTAGTTTAGTAAAAGAACAGATTACAAATATAATTTGTTTTAATAAATAATGCTTAGATACAATAATATTTGAATAATAGCGTTTGAATTTTAATAAATCTGTACGCCAAAAAGGCATTTTGAAATTATAAATTCATGTTATAAAATCATTTGCTGATTCAGTAAATTCTGATTATCTTTGTGAATCCTTAATTACTAACGTTAGTTTTGTTATTTCATTGCATTATAAACCTACAATTAATTTTTTTAATATATGATTAGAAATTGGATATTTTTTTTAATTGCTTTTGTGTTAGGTAGTTGTATTTCGCAAAAGGATATGATTTATGTGAAAAACATTGATATAAACGAAAAATACATTGCTAAGGATTTAAATAAAAGCAAGGATTTAGTGATTGGTACCGGCGACCAGCTTTCAATTACGGTTGATGGTGTTGACCGTGAATCAATTCGTCCATTTAATATTCAGCATGACTTAAATCCTTCTATTCGTTCGTATTTGGTTGATTCAAAAGGGGATATTACATTTCCAGTTGTTGGCAAAATACGTGTTAACGGACTGACAAAGGCCGAGATTACTAAATTGGTTGATGAGAAACTAACTCCATTTCTCAAAAATCCAACTATAACTGTACAACTCGAAAATTTTCAGGTTTCGGTATTGGGCGAAGTAAACCGACCTGGTAAGTACTCAACTCAGAATGACCGTATTACAATTTTTGAAGCTTTGAGTTTAGCTGGCGACATAACACTTTATGGTAAAAAACGTAATGTGTTGGTAACTCGTGAGTTAAATGGAAAAATTGAATTTGCTCGTTTGGACCTCACAAGTCCCGAGATTTTTAAGTCGGAATATTATTTCTTAAAACAGAACGATGTTATTTACATTGAACCAAACAGGTTAAAACCTGTTTACTCACCTAATGCTCAATCTCAACTTAGTATTGTAGGCATTGCTACTACACTTATCACTTCGATAGTGCTAATTATAAAAAAATAATTATTCAACCATTGATTTTTGCTCATTATGAATAATCAGTCACCTCAAAATATCGATTTTATTGATTTAAAAGAAATTGCAATTAAATACCTGAAAAATTGGCGTTGGTTCATGCTTTCGGCAGGTATTTGTTTGGTTATTGCTGTTTTTTTAATTTTAAGTTCCAACACTATGTTCACAGTAGGTTCTACTGTGCTGTTGCGCGACGATAATAATAAAGAATTGTTCTCGGAATTAGCTATTGTTCAAAGTTTTGGATTAGAGAGCGTTCAAAAAGATGTCGAAGATGAATTGCATATATTGAGTTCTAAAGCGTTAATGAGCAGTGTAATACGTGATTTAGATTTGTGTACAGAATATTATGTGAAATCACGATTCAAATACACCGATATTTATCCTATAGTTCCCATTGCATTAACTGTTATCAGTTACCCAGCCGAAATACCACAACAGGTATTAACTATAAATATTCGTAAACAGGCTGATGTATATTTACTTAAAGTTGAGTATGGAATATTAAAACAGAAATATACTGTTGCTGATTTATCTAAACCGTTCAAAACCATTGCAGGAACTTTAAAACTAACTCCTACTAAAGATTTTAAGGAAGAAAATACTTATAGAATTAAATCGTATCCAATTATTGCACTAACTGATATGTTTAGTAAAAGTTATGCTGTAGGCACTGTAAACAAAAAGTCGAATGCAGTAAAAATATCAACTGTTACGAGTAATCCAGTTAAAGCACAGGCTATTATAAATAAACTGGTGGAACTTTATAATCTCGATGCTGTTATCGATAAAAATATTATTGCTTCCAATACTAAAGATTTTGTAGAGAAACGATTGGAACTCCTAAAAAACGAACTTCTAGATGTTGAAATAAGCGTTGAAACTTACAAAAAACAGAATAACATGACTGACTTGACAACTCAGGCAGAAATGTTTATGCGTACTACAGGTGAATACAACAAAGAACTTTCTAAAATTGAAACTCAGCTAAATCTGATCGAGTATATTGATAAACATGTAAAAGACGCTGAGAATAAATACAGTTTAATTCCTGCTAATCTGGGGATTCAGGATGGACCGCTGCAATCGTTAATTCAAAGTTACAATGAAGCACTCTTACAGCGTTTAAAAGTAAATCGTACTTCGAACGATAAGAATCCGCTCATTTCGCAATTAGAAGAACAGATTAGTGCATTGAGAGGTAGTATAACAACTAGTTTGTCTAGCGTAAAAGATGGTTTGAGAATTTCGAGAAGGGATTTGAAGCAAAAAGAAAGTCAGTTTACAGGCAAAATTAAGGACATTCCTACCCAAGAGCGGGAGTATATAGATATTAAACGTCAACAAGAAATTAAAAATAATTTATATATTTTCTTGCTTCAAAAACGCGAAGAGAATGCACTCGCTTTGGCTAGTTCAATACCTTCGGCCAAAACATTGGATAAGGCATTTGTTGAGCCCAAACCAGTTTCGCCAAACAAAATTATGATTATGTTTATTGCATTGATTATAGGTCTTATTGTTCCTATAGCAGTAATATACGTTGTCGATTTATTTGATCAAACTATTAAAAATAAAAAAGAACTTCAACGCTTAACAAAGGTGCCTTTCGTTGGATCCATTAGTAAAGTAAAAGATAACGAAAAAGTGGTTGTTGGCGAAGGAAAAACAACTCCAATTGCTGAAATGTTCCGGTTAATCAGAACCAATCTGCAGTTTATGTTATCCAACAAAGCTTCGCATGTTATTTTGATTACATCGGCCGGAAGTGGTGAGGGTAAGTCGTTTACTGCCTTAAATTTGGCTCTTTCGTTTGCATTAACAAACAAAAAAGTGTTGTTGATGGGATTAGATATCCGGATGCCTATGCTTGCTGATTATTTGAATATTCAGGAAAAAAACGGCATAACGCATTACTTATCCAACGATGCCATGACAATTGAAGAGGTGACGATTAAAACAAATCTACATAAAAACCTACATGTAGTGCTTTCAGGACCTGTGCCACCTAATCCTACTGAACTGTTAATGAGTTACCGACTAGATGAAATGTTAGAAACATTACGCGAAAGTTATGATTATATTATTCTGGATTCGGCACCTCTTGGTATAGTTTCGGATACATATTTACTCAATCGTCTGTCCGACAATGTATTGTTTGTTTGCCGACAGGACTATACTCCACGCGAAGCCACTGAACTTATTAACGAAGTATATCAAAAAGGTAACTTAAATGGTATGGGATTGATATTTAATGGTGTTGATAAAGAAAAGGCTTATGGTTATGGTTATAATAGTAAATAAATTGTAACCCGAACAAATAATTATATTTATAAAAAAATGCCCCGATATATGTCGTGGCATTTTTTTTGCCCATTAAAATCGACAACGTGGAAACTATTATATTATTAAAGTTTCCATTATAGGTTATGTAAATGTCATGTAATCAATACAATATGGATTGTTTGTAATTTTTAACAAATTAAAAACAAACAAATATAGTAGTTGTTGGTTTAATGTATTGTACTTTTGCAGAGCAAATCATTTTTTTTACACGAATGAATTTAATTAAAGAGAATATAATACAAACAGCTTCCAAATTGTTTCATCAATCAGGAGTGCGTAATATCTCCATCGATGAAGTTTGTTCTGAGTTACGAATTTCGAAAAAAACATTTTATCTTCACTTTCAACAAAAAGAGGATTTAATTGACTCAATACTTGAATACATTAAAGTACAACATTTCGAAAGATTTGAGAAGAACTTACGAAATAAGAATGCCATCGATTCATTGATTTTTATAGTAAAGGAATTGAAAAAAAACTCGGATTGTGAGCCACACCAATTATGGTTTGATGTTCAAAAATATTATCCAAAAGTTTTTGAAAAACACGAACTTGAGAAACAAGAAACAATAAAACTGGGTTTTGAATTGAATTTGAAGCAAGGTATTGATGAGGGATATTACCGATCGGACTTGGATATTGAATTGGCTTCTTTTTTTCACGCTGTACAAATGAAAACTACTTTTACCATGATGCAAGAAAATCAGAAAAAGTTTTCGAAAAAGCGTATGATGGACTTTTATATCGACTTAATTATCCATTTAATTGCCAATGAAAAAGGTTTAAAGTATTTAGAAGAGAATTATTACAATGAAGTTAAATAAAAATTTAAACAATAATAGCATGAGGAAAAATTTAAAAACAGTATTAATTGTATGCTTAGTTGGCATATCGTCTACTTCACTATTAAAGGCGCAGGACACGCTCTCATTGTCACTCAGCAAGGCATTGGAAATAGCTCTAAGCGAAAGTCCAACTATAAAAGTGGCAAACAAAGAAATTGAGAGAGTTTCATATTCTAAAAAAGAGAGACAAGGTGGATTATTTCCTACAGTTTCACTTTCAGCTGCATATCAACGAGCTGTTAAGAAGCAAAAAATGTACTTAGATGGTTTTAATATGTCTGGTTTAGTTGACCCTCAATCAGTTTACATTTCAAACGTTTTACCGAGCATACTTCCAAGTTTAACAATTCCAAGTGATATAGCTGCAAAACACGCTGCATATATGGCTGCAATGACAGCACCAAAAACTGGCGATGGAAGTATAGAGGTTGGACGTGACAACACTTTTAATACAGGACTTTCTGCATCTTTGCCCATAATTGCTCCTGCATTATGGGAAACAATTAAGATGAGTGATATCGAATTAGAGCAAGTTAACGAGTCTGCTCGATCATCGAAAATTTCACTTTATAATCAAGTTACAAAGTCATATTATGGTATTTTAATGGCTCAGGATTCGTACAATGTAATTAAAAAAAGCTATGATAATACAATTGAAAATGCGAATATTATAAAAAACAAGTTTAAGCAAGGAACAGTATCTGAGTTTGAATGGATACGAGCAGATGTTCAGGTTAAAAACGTACTTTCAAATTTAGTTTCAGCAGAAAGCGCAGTTAACATCACAAAATTTCAATTGAAAATGTTGATGGGAATAAATATGTTTACCGAAATAAATGTTGAAGGAAAACTCTCAGACTATGAGCGTACAATTTATGGTGATTTACTTTCAATTGATACAACTGCTATAAAAAATAATTCAGATTTAAAACAAATATCTATTCAGCAGAAACAGTTATCACAATCATTAAAAATTCATAAGGCATCGTTGTTGCCTGTACTTGCAGCAAGTTTCAATTACCAGTTTATGTCAATGACAAACGATTCTAATACATTTACTACTGGACAAAAATGGTTTCCAATGTCAACTTTAGGCGTAAGTTTATCAATTCCAATTTTTCAAGGAGGTTCAAAATATTATAAAGGAAAGCAGCTACAAATTCAATTAAATGAAATTGATTTTCAAAAACAAAACTTAGAAAGAGGATTGCAATTGCAGGCAATGACTTTGATAGACAATATTAAAAAATCATTGAAAAAGATTGAATCTAATAAAGAAGGAATGCGACAGGCCGAAAAAGCTGTTTCCATCTCAAATAAAATGTATGAAGTAGGATCAAGTACATATCTCGATATGTCTAATTCAGAACTCGCTTTCATTCAAGCAGGTTTAATGTATAATCAATCAATTTTCGATTATCTCTCAGCAAAATCAGATTTAGAGAAATTACTTGGAAAAGACTTTAAGTGATTTATATAACAAGAGATTAATAATTATTCAAATAAAAAATCAAACAAAATAAAGACAAAGACATGAAGAAGTTAAATTTATTTCCACTCATTATTTTTGCAATAGCACTGGTTTCGTGCACTAAAAAAGAAGCTGCCAAGGTTGAAACAAAAGAAGCTAAACCAATTGTGAAAACTGCTGTTGTTGAAATGCGAAAAGTAGCACAAAGTAGCGATTTCACTGCTACAGTACAGGCTGATGTAAAAAACAATATTGCACCGTCCACTCCTGGACGTATCCGTAAGATTTTTGTAGAAGTGGGTACATCGGTAACAAAAGGTCAAAAGTTAGCTCAAATGGATAATGCTAACTTATCGAATACCGAAGTGCAAATTGAAAATATGCGCCGTATTTACAAACGTGTTTCGGGATTATTTGCTGTAGGTGGTGCTTCGCAACAAGAGTTGGATAATGCCAAATTGCAACTCGATATGGCTGAAACAAATATGAAAAACCTGAGCGAGAATACCTTTTTACTTAGTCCGATCAATGGTATTATTACTGCCCAAAACTACGACGAAGGCGATATGTATACCGGTCAAATGCCAATTATGACAGTAATGCAAATATCGCCAGTGCAACTTAAGATTGATGTTTCGGAATCTTTTTACTCAAAAGTAAAAATGGGTATGCCGGTTGATGTGAAAATTGAAGTATTTGGCGATGATACTTTCAAAGGGAAAGTAAGTCTTATTTACCCAACTATAGACGAACGCACACGTACTTTTGGCGTAGAAGTGAAAATAGCAAACGGTAATGGTAAAGTACGTCCGGGTATGTTTGCCCGCGTTAATTTCGATTTTGGAGAAATGAATCGGGTAGTAGTTACCGATCAATCAATTATTAAACAATCAGGTTCAGGTGCTCGCTTTGTGTATGTGTACAACAATGGAAAAGTAGAATTCAGACAAGTAGAGATAGGACGCAGATTGGGCAACGAATTTGAAGTTATCTCCGGATTAAATACAGGCGAACAAATTGTAGTAGCTGGTCAATCCAAATTGATTGATGGCGGAGACGCTGAATTGGCGAAATAGAAGATAATTAATAATTTCAAATTTTCTAATTTTCAAATCTTCAAATTTTCTAACTTCTAACTTCTAATTTTAAATATATGAGTTTATACGAAAGTTCTGTCAGGAAACCCGTTATGACTTCACTGATTTTTATTGGTGTGGTTGTATTAGGCTTGTTTTCGCTAAATAAATTACCGATTGATTTGTTGCCAAAAATCGAAACAAACACCATTATGGTTATGACAACCTATGAAGGTGCAAGTGCTTCGGATATTGAAACAAACGTAACCCGACCGTTGGAAAGTTCATTGAATACGGTTGCAAATCTTAAGAGCATTAAATCCACTTCGAAAGAGAACCGCTCTATTATCACCATGGAATTTAATTATGGGTTGGATATTGATGTGGTGACCAACGATATTCGTGATAAGTTGGATTTAGTGAGTTCCTATTTGCCAACCGGCGTAGGAAAACCAATTATTTTCAAGTTCAGTACCGATATGATTCCTGTAATCATGCTTACTGCTACTGCCGACAAAAGTCTACCTGCATTGTATCGCATACTCGACGATAATGTAGCTAATCCATTGGCACGTATCAAGGGTGTTGGTTCTGTATCCATTACCGGAGCACCTAAACGCGAAATTCAGGTTTTTGTTGATCCTGTAAAATTAGAAGCTTACAAACTAAGCGTTGAAACACTGGCGCAATATATTCGTATGGAAAATATGAATACACCTGCCGGTTCGATGGACGTAGGTAGCGAAACTTATTCGTTACGTGTTCAGGGTGAATTTAAAGATGCATCGGAACTGAATAGAATTATAGTTGGCAATGTGGATGGTAAAACTGTTTACCTGTCGGATGTGGCTGTGGTAAAAGATGATTTGGAGGAACGTGGTCAGAAAAGTTATACCAATGGCGTACAAGGAGCTACAATGATTGTTCAAAAACAATCGGGTTCTAATACAGTGGAAATTGCCGATGCTGTACAGAAAGAATTACCTAACATTCGGAAAAATTTACCTGCCGATGTAAAGTTGGAGGTAATTATGAATACTGCCGACAATATTAAGCAAACCATCAACGGTTTGACCGAAACGGTGCTCTATGCATTCTTATTCGTGGTATTGGTAGTACTCTTCTTTTTGGGTCGTTGGCGTGCAACCGTCATAATTATTCTTACAATTCCAATCTCATTAATATCAGCATTTATATTTCTGGGTTCAACTGGTGGTTCGCTGAACATTATTACGCTGAGTTCGCTCTCGCTGGCCATAGGGATGGTAGTAGATGATGCCATTGTAGTTCTCGAAAACATCACCACACACATTGAACGTGGTAGCCGACCAAAAAGTGCCGCTGTAAATGGAACAAACGAAGTAGGACTTTCAATCATTGCTTCTACTTTAACCATTATTGCTGTATTTTTCCCAATGACATTGATTACTGGTGCTGCCGGTATTATGTTTGGTCAGTTGGGTTGGATGGTAACTATAATTATAACAGTATCCATGATTTGTGCATTGACATTAACACCTATGCTAGCGTCGCAATTATTACGATTGAATCCTGCACGTACCAAAACATTTGTAATGCTTTACGGCCCTATCGAACGCTTTTTGGACACTATGGATAATAAATATGCGGCTATTGTTGACTGGTCGGTTCGTCATCGCAAATCAATTATTGTTTTTACAACTGCATTTTTCTTATTGAGTTTAATACCCGCAGCCTTTATTGGTACAGAGTTTTATCCAGCACAAGATAACGGTCGTATAGCACTTACAATAGAAATGCCTGTAGGTACACGGGCGGAAATAACACAGGAGTTGGCAAAAGAAATGACCGTGAAATGGAAAAAGAAATATCCCGAAATGGAGATGGTAAACTACAATGTAGGACAAGCCAGTAGTTCCAATGTGTGGGGATCGTTTCAGGCAAATGGTAGTAATATCGCCTCTTTCTCCATTGGTTTAACACCAAGAGACGAGCGCAAACGAAATCTTTTCCAAATTTGCGATAGCATACGTGAAGACATCAAACAAACACCCGAAATTCGTAAATCGAACGTGATTGCAGGTGGTGGAATGAGTATGATGGGTGGACAGTCGACTTTGGATGTTGAAATTTATGGTTACGATTTTATTGCAACTGATAAAATTGCTTCGGAACTTGCTAAGCGTTTGAAAAACGTAAAAGGACTTGTAAATACACGTGTGAGTCGCGAAGAGTATACGCCGGAATATCAGGTTGAATTCGACCGCGAAAAGTTAGCACTTAATGGATTGAATGTAAATACTGCTTCTATGTATTTGCGTAACCGTATCAATGGTCTTACAGCTTCGCTTTTCCGTGAAGACGGGCAGGAGTACACCATCAAAGTGGCTTATGCACCGGAGTATCGTCAGTCGTTGCAAGCCATCGAGAATATTATCATTTACAATCCTCGTGGACAAGCCATACGTTTAAGCGAACTCGGAAAAGTAGTGGAACGCTTTACGCCTCCAACTATCGAACGCAAAAACCGTCAGCGTGTGATTACCGTATCTTCGACTGTTTCGGGAACTACGCTTGACAAAGCAGTAACCGGCATTAATGCCGAATTGAAGCAAATTAATAAACCTGCAGATATCTATGTAACCATAGCTGGAGCATTTAAAGAACAGCAGGAATCGTTTGGCGATTTGGGAGTTCTGTTGTTGATAATCATAATGTTGGTATTTATCGTAATGGCTTCGCAGTTCGAGTCGTTGACTTATCCGTTTATCATTATGTTCTCCATACCATTTGCTATTTCGGGTGTGTTGATTGCATTGGGTACAACAGGTACTACGTTCAATATGATGTCGTTTGTTGGTGTCATTATGCTTATTGGTATTGTGGTGAAAAACGGTATTGTGATGGTAGATTACATTAACCTGAACCGCGAACGTGGAATGGGCGTAATAAAAGCAGTAGTGAGCGGAGGTAAATCGCGTTTGCGTCCGGTAATTATGACCACGCTTACCACCATTTTAGGTATGTTGCCGCTAGCTTTAAGTAATTCGCAAGGTTCCGAAATGTGGAAACCAATGGCCATAACCGTAATTGGAGGTTTAACCGTTTCGACTATGCTAACCTTAATAATTATTCCAACCTTGTACACTTTATTTGCAGCAAGTGGAATTAAACGTGAACACAAAAAGAATAAAAAGATGGATGCATTGAAACAAAAGAATGCAAATTTTTAATCTACAAAACAAATAATTAAAATGAAATCAATATTTATAGCATTCGATCAAGCCTATTACGATCAAGTAGTAAGCATTTTGAGCACCAATCACGTACGTGGATTTACAGGGTGGGAATCGGTTATTGGCAAAGGATCCAAAACCGGAGAACCGCATTTTGGTACACATGCTTGGCCTGCACTCAACTCAGCAATTATTACCGTTGTTGACGACGAAAAGGTAAAACCTATACTCGAACAACTGCGCGAGCTAAATGCCACATCTGAACTAATGGGTATCCGTGCTTTTGTTTGGAATGTTGAAGATGGAATTTAAGAAATAATGTGCAGTGAAAATTTAAGTATTGAGTGGCTGAAAAGTTACTCAATACTTGTTTTATACCAACCCGCATACATAGCGTAATTAT
>CAYXQZ010000003.1:46682-48176 GCA_964466415.1 uncultured Paludibacter sp. | reverse complement strand
ACACCCTGAAATAACCATAAGGTTTAGGTGTGTAATTTTGGCCACATGAAACCAAAAGCATTAGTAATGAGATTATTATAAAATGGCGCATTATTCTAAATTACTATAAACTATTAACTGCAAAATGAGAATTCCGACTTACCGCAAAGCGGGGCTGCTCACTAATTATCTTCTACTTTTCTCGGATCGTTTTTAATGTGTAATTTCACCTTTTTAATGCGGCGATTATCCACAGCTACAATTTCGAAAACATAATGTTTAAACTCAAACTGTTCGTTTTTCGAAGGTATTTCACCTTTTATTTCGAGTATTAAACCAGCCAGAGTTTCAACCTCACCCGATATTTTAGAGAATAGCTCTTCGTCAATTTCGTCGATCTTAAAAAAGTCATTCAATTGAATTTTAGCTTCAAAAATAAAGGTGTGATTATCAATTTTAGTATATAATTTTTCTTCAGTATCGTATTCGTCGCTAATATCTCCTACAATTTCTTCCAAAATATCCTCGAGTGTAATAAGTCCCGACGTGCCACCATACTCATCAACCACTATGGCTAAATGAACTTTGTTGGATTGAAAATCGCTAAGCATATCATCAATCATCTTGGTTTCGGGTACATAAAAAGCAGGCCGGATAAGACTTTGCCATCTAAAGTTGCTCGGCTTATCCAAATGTGGTAAAATATCTTTAGCATACAAAATGCCCTTAATATTATCGCGACTTTCGCCACAAACAGGTATGCGGGAGTAGCCTGCCTTAATAATATTATCGAGTAGTTGTTTGAAATTGATTTTCAGGTCAATAACTATCATATCCACGCGCGTAGTCATAATATCAACAACCCGTTTATCGCCAAAACGGATAATTCCTTCGAGAATTTCTTTGTCTTCGTCGCTACTATCAGAAGTTAATTCCAAGGCTTGCGAAAGTTCATCTTTGGAAATATTACGACGCTGATGACGTGCTAAGCGATTATTTACTATCGAAGTGGAATTTACTAACAGATTGATAGCGGGCGAAAAAAATTGACTTAAAAAATAGATAAACGAAGCCGTTTTGAGAGTTACTTTCTCAGCTTTTTGAGAAGCGTAGACCTTAGGTAAAATTTCGCCAAACAATAACAACAGAAAAGTGACAATAATGGTTTGGAAAACAAAACCAGCAAAAGGAGCTGATGAAAAATCGATTAAGGTTGAAATAGCATAAGATAGCAATAAAATAATTGATACATTAACTAAGTTGTTGGATATTAAAATAGTAGCAAGCAGTCGCTGAGGATGCTCATTCAATTTACGAATTTTCTCGCTTACCGAACCATGATCACTTTCCAGTTCATCCATTTTTTGCTTGCTGAGCGAAAAAAAAGCAACTTCGGACGATGAAATAATGCCTGAACAGACCAAAAGCAATAACGAAACAATTAATTCCGTCAATACAGGAAGCGAAAAAGGCATAAAATGAATATCGGTCATTAATAGTTATTTAATTGAGTAA
>CAYXQZ010000003.1:0-46582 GCA_964466415.1 uncultured Paludibacter sp. | reverse complement strand
AAGCGAAAAAGGCATAAAATGAATATCGGTCATTAATAGTTATTTAATTGAGTAATATAAATCGAAGGATTCTCACATCCCCTTTAGGGGCTTGGGGCGGTATGAAAATAATTTTAACTGCCCCTAAATCCCCTAAAGGGGACTTGTAGTTACTTTTGTTTTTTTTATCTTGTTTTCTTTAATCCTAATCTTGCAATATTAAGAAACGATGCAAAATTAATGAATTATTTCGGGTAATAATGTATCAGATGTGCGATTTTAATATTAATCTGTTGCCAAACAGCATAGGAATTCCAAAATTCAGCAACCACAATGTCAATCCCGCCAAGGCAATACCAGCCGTTTGAGGTGCATAAAAGCCTATCACAGTAACTGCATACGAACTTCGGATAGCAGCTTCGGACAGTGCAAGCGAAGGCGTAAATGTGACCAGCAAATAACTGGAAGGAATACAAATAAGCGCTTGTAAAACAGTAATATCAACACCAAAAAACAGCAATATAACATAAAATTGAAAGGAAAAAACAAGGAAACGGGCTAAAGATATAGCATTAATATATAACAGATTAGAAACGCTAAATTGAGCAATATCGGCATTCAACTGCAACTTATTAGTAACAAATTTACTGTTTAGCAATGGAGGAATAAAGAATTGAAAAACAGTAAAAAACAATACAAATAGACCGACTAAAAATAGAAAAAAATTATTGCTGTCAAAGGCATTTCCGCTGAGCGCTGTTAAATAAATAATAGCAGCCGGAATACCTACAAGTGCAATAACGTAGTTTTGCGTCAGGCTATTCAGAAACGAATAAAGTATCGCTGCTTTTCTATTTCCAGGCGAAATGTAAAGCATACGTCCAGCCACTTCGCCTATGCGGTTTGGTGTGACAAATCCAGTTGAAAATCCCGCTAAAACGGCATTCAATGCTTGTTTAAAGCTGATAATTTCCGATTTCGCAACCAAATGTTGCCATTTTACAGTCTCCAAAAATATGTTGAGTGGAAGTAATAAAATGACAATAACCAACCAGATATAATGGTACACGTTTGGCTGTTGGAAATGCTGCCAAAGAGCAGAATAATGCTCAAAAGTATATAATTTATAGCCCAAAAAACAGTAAGTGAGGACTAACACTAACCATTTCGAAATCAAAAGCAGGTTATTTGTATATTTTTGATTTCCAGTAGAATAAATCATGTTTTTGGATTATTTTATGCACAAAAATAAACAAATACTTCTGATTTACAATAAAGATTATTTAAGATGGATTATTGTACACCACAGAATACTGATTTACAACAACATAAATCAATTTTGTGCAATTAAAAATGTTTTTGCCAACCAATGAGATAAAACTTATTCAATAACTAACAAAAGGTGGCGTTGGTCAAGTGGGAATTTGCCGCTCCCCTTCAACCGGATTTAATTTATTCAAGAACAAACAAAAGGTGGCGCGTCATGTGGGAACCAACGGTCACGACCAACGGTAGTAATTTTGGAATCCCACCTTCACTTACTATCAGGAACCAACGGTCTTGAGCTAGCGAAAAATTGCAATCCTCTATACTTTCAAAATAAATAATTATCTTTGTGTTTGATACGGTATTGCAAGTATTTCGGATTGACTTCGTCGATTTTCAATTCTTGGCGAGCCAAGCGGCATAGCCGAGCGGAGAAGTTTTAAGCTACGGTGAGCGGGGTTTAAGCTACGGTGAGCGGGGGTAATTTTATTCACGAGGATTTAATTGTAAATAATTATGAAAAATAAAATTTTATTATTACTTATTTGTTTATTCGAAATATCTTGTCATGCCTATTCACAAAAAAGTGTTTTCGGAACATATTCAGCAAATAACTTCATTAATAGATTTTCTTTTAGCATTTTAGACTTAAAATCAGACAGTACTTTTTGGTATTGTGATGATTTTTCGAGAACTGCTGGAGTTGGGGTTGATAATATTTATGGATGCTGGAAAATTAAAGATAATTTTTTGATTCTAAATTCAACTAATCCTAAAAGAATAACAGTCTGGGAAAATTATAGCAAAAAATCAAAATATTCCAGAATTTATATCGAGCCGACTCATTTGAGTCAAAATACTAATTTTCGATATAACTTATATATTGTAACAGGAACAAATGACACATTATTCTATTTAAAGAAAACGGAGAAAAAATTTTCCATAAAGAAAAACATAAAATCATTTTGGATAGAAGATGTAGATTCTGGTATTAAGTCACTTCCTTACAGTCTTTTGTCAAATAAAACAAACATATTATTTGTTTCTTTCTACAGAGGAATTGTGTTTGAAGATGTCAAATGGTTAATCGTTGATGAGAATAAAATTAGAGCTAATGAAAAACTCCTTATAAGAAAGAACAATAATCCATGTTCCGAGTGGTAATGTTTCAGACCCGAACAGTCGGATATATTTTATTAAAAGACAAGCAAAAGGTGGAGCGTCAGGTGGGAACCAGCGGTCACGACCAACGGGAGTAATTTTGTAATCCCACCTTCAGTTATTATAAGGATTTTCAACTTGCCTGCGGCAGGCAGGTCCTCTTAATTTTCAAAATAAATAATTATCTGCCGATACATCGGCATGTTCCATTTGCAAAGAATATGAAATTGCAAGTATTTCGGATTACAAATCCTTAGAATACAGTATGTTGGGATTGCATTTTTTCGCAAGCTCAAGACCGTTGGTTACCAACGACGGCGCGAAAATTACTATATCCATTGAGACGGGGTATAGATGATGCAAAATGGTTTAAATTAAAAAATATTATGATTAATCTCTATTATACATATTGGGTTGATGCGATTGTTAGTATTAATACAAAGAATCCAAATAGAAAAGATTGGAAATATACTTTGTTTATATATACCACATTGTGCAACGCACTAAATGTATGGGTTGTGATGTTATGGTTAAAGTTTTTTAATATATTTTTTTTTAGAGTTGAAATAGATATTTTGTCAGGAAGTATACTAGGAAACGCTATTGGATTTATTATCTATTTTGCTTCACCTTTCATAATACTGAATTATTTACTCATTTTTTATAAAGATAGGTATAAAAAATTGCTTGATAAGTATACTCATAGAAATGGAAAGTTTGCAATGGGATATATATTTAATAGTATTTTATTAGGTTCTATATCAGCAGTAATATATGGATTTATAAAATAATATGGGTTATGTAGTGTTTTGCAAACATTTAAAGAACCCTGTCCAACCTCTGCTGGTAGAAGTCTCTTTGACTTCGTCCGGTGGGAAGCTGGCCTCACCGCATAGCGGCATGTAAACACTGGTTGGCATATTAAATATAATATTTAAAGCGGAGCTTTAATTTCCACAGGTCGTAGTCTGGAGACGTACGACCAGCGTCCAGCGCGAGATTAAGACTTTGTAGAGTGTGGCCATACGACCAAATTGAGTTCGATTTTACAGCTACTGAGATTGGAGATAAACATTGTGATTGACTATTCATAAATATCTTTTCTGTGTCCCTTGCTCGGCGTAGGATAAATGCATACGGTTCGGCATAGGCTCTTTGCCTATGTCGGGTTAAAAGCAAAGCTCTGCTTTGCACATTTAAAACAAATATAATAATAAAAGCGGGAGCTTTTATTTTAACCAGACTTGTTCCGATGTAATCGGAATCGTAGTGAAAGACACTACGATTAGCGTCCAGTGCGAGGTTTACGCTACGGCGAGCGGGGTAATTATTTGCAATCAAAGCGGCAAAACCTTGCCATATATCATGTTTTTGCAATCTTGAATGTATATTTTTTTTGCGATATATAGCTGAAAATAACAGTGAAAATGGTCACAATTATATTGGCAATACTGGGGTAGGTAATTCCAACCACATCAACCAATAGTTTTAAGCCCAGGTAATTTATAAGTAAATTGCCGAGCACTACCGAAATATAACGGATAAACTGCACACGCCCTTTGATGTCCGAAGCCTGAAAAGTAACGTATTTTTGAAGCAAAAAACCCGTGATAAACGTAATTGGGAAAACTACAAATTTGGTAGCAATATGCGAACTAAAAGTAACGAGGCCTAAATGTAGCATTTGCTTTTCGAGGATAAAATGGAAAGTAAGAAAAAACAGAATCCAGTCGAATACCAAATTGGAACCACCCGTAACAGCATATCTAAAAAGGCGAATACTCATGTATTTGCTAAATGGCGGATAGAAAAAATCTACCATTTTAGTAATCGATTTTCCTATCGATTTAAAAGTTCGGCGTGTAAATGTCTTTAATTTGTGTGGCATTTTGACTTCTGCGAATTGAAAAAATAGATTATTCGAACAATTTTGATTACTTTTGCACGATGAAAAAAATATAGTTTTATTTATCTGCAAAGATAACACAATTCTTAATTTTTAATTCTTAATTCTTAATTTTTAATTTAGAACATGCCCGACGACTATCATAGTTATGACTCAAGTACGCGCCAAAAAACACTTGGGACAGCACTTCCTAAAGGATATGGAAGTTGCACGTCGTATTGCTGCGAGCCTTCCGCTCGACGGGCCAGCCTGCGTTCTTGAAATTGGACCTGGCACAGGTGTTCTTACTCAGTTTCTACTCCAACAACCCGATATTACACTCAAAGCTGTAGAAGTTGACGGCGAATCGGTAGAATATTTAAATCGCACTTACCCTCAACTCGATGTAATCGAAGCCGATTTTCTGAAAATGGATTTAAAAACCCTTTTTCCAGATAAGTTTTTTGTAATTGGCAATTTACCATACAATATATCAAGTCAGATATTTTTTAAAATGCTCGAAAACAAGGAAACAATTCCCTGTTTGGTAGCTATGATTCAAAAAGAAGTAGCCGAACGCATGGCTTCAAAACCCGGAAATAAAACTTATGGTATTTTAAGTGTGCTTATGCAAGCTTATTATTCCATCGATTATCTTTTTACGGTTCACGAACATGTGTTCGACCCTCCGCCAAAGGTCAAATCGGCTGTTATTCGCCTCACTCGCAACGATGTTTCGAAGATTGAATGTAACGAACAACTCTTCAAAACGGTGGTGAAAACAGCCTTCAACCAACGCCGAAAGCAATTGCGCAACTCATTGAAACCAATTATTGCAAAAGATCATCCTATTTTTAACGATGTATTTTTCGATAAACGTCCCGAACAACTCGATGTGGCTGCATTTGTTACACTTACAAACCAAATAGAAGCTGCATTGCAGGATAAATTGTAAGTGTAAGGGCAAAAAGAGATTTTTTAAAACAGTATTTCAAAACCTTCGGGTGAATGGATTAACCAACACCCGGGATTTCAATTCGAATACCGAATTTCAATCCGCAAAAACATAGAAAGGAAAAACACTATGTCAGAATTAAGGCTATTTTACCACGAGAGTGGCAAACTGAAAATATCGAAATCGCTCGATATACTAAAAAAAGTTGACCTCAAAGATTTAATCTGGATTGACCTAAACGATGTACCCGATGCCATTGAAACAGAGCTAGAGCAATTTCTGAAAATTTACATCCAGGAGGATGAAGAAATTGAAGAAATTGAGATGAGTTCGCGCTTTATGCAAACCGAAGACAGTGTGGTTGTAAACGCGGGGTTTCTGCTCGAGAATTATACACTTGAGCCTATTTCGTTTATTCTGAAAAACGGTATTCTCGTTTCGGTACGCGATATGGAGCTTAAATCCTTCACCGATACGGTAAAAAAGATTTACGCCAACACCAAAAACTTCCCTACAGGCTATCATGTATTGGTTACACTCCTCGAAACGCGTGTGGAATACGATGCGGATATGATTGAGGAACTGACCGACGAAATTACTTCGCTTAGTAAGACGCTGAACACCGAGGACGATTTGGATCAGGATATTCTTATTCGTATCAAAGACCTTCAGGAAAAGGTTATGGTGATTCGTCAGAACGTAATGGACAAACAACGTGTGGTTTCTAATCTATTGAAATGCAGTCTGTTCCCGAAAGATTTGATACAGCGTTTAACCATGGTTATTAAAGATATTAACTCGCTGTTCGAATACATTCGCTTTGGTTTCGACCGTTTGGATTACCTTCAGGATACTTTCCTTGGTTTGGTAAACTTGCAACAAAATAAGATTATCAAAATTTTTACTGTAGTTTCGGTTATTTTTATGCCGCCAACGCTCATTGCTAGTTTGTATGGAATGAATTTCAGGTATTTACCCGAGTTGAATTGGAAATACGGTTATCCATTTTCGATAGGATTGATGATTACCTTTTCGGCAATTGTATTAATATATTTCCGCCGCAAAAAGTGGTTGTAATAAATACGAAATCAGTTACTTACTGGTCATAATATCAAGTACCATGCGGTCGGTTTCATTCATGCCATCGCGCCCAATTTTGGTGAGGTTAAGAATGGTTTTGTCCACACTTTCGTCGATAATTCCTTCTACATCAGATACCACTTTATTATCCATTGCCAATAATGCTGAAAGTGTAGCGGTCGACACACCGTTTGACACTTTCAGTGCGCAACTGGGTTTAGCACCATCGCATATCATACCGGTAATATTGCCAATCATGTTTTTTACCGAATAGCCAATTTGAATGTGTGAACCACCCATCAAATAGGTAATGCCACATGCTGCACCTGTAGCTGCCAACACAGCGCCACATAAACCCGAGAGTCTGCCCAAACTTTGTTTCATGTAAATGGTCATAAGGTGACTTAACACCAAGGCTCTGATAAGTTCTTCGTGCGATTTGCCCGATTCCTCAGCAAAAACCGATACTGGCAATGTAGCAGCAATACCTTGATTGCCACTGCCCGAATTACTCATAACAGGAAACAAAGCACCAGCCATACGCGCATCGCAAGCAGCAGCAGTTACCGAAAGCATACGTGTAAAAACGGTATTGCCCATCATTCCATTGGCTAAAGTTTGCGCCACACTATGTCCGTAAGTACCTTTGAGCGACTCCTGAGCCGCAGCTTTATTTAACTCAACGGTTTTAATTATAAATTCGATATCCGAAAGTGGTGTTTCGAGCGCAAAGGCATATACTTTATCGAAACTAAGTTGGAGTGAAGATGCATTTTCGCGTAGTAATTTCGCTTCGTCAATTTTCAGTAAAACTTCATCGTCGTATTGCAAAAACGAAAAACGCGTGTGATCCTTGCTAATAATTACTTCGGCACGATGCGAATTTAGGTGTCCAATAACCTGAATATAAAGCTTTTCGTCGATATCTTCTTTCAAATTCAACTGGAAAAACTTTGTACTCACAAGTTCTTTGCCCAATGCAATACTTTCAGCCGTAAGATCTTTGAGAATTTCGAGACCAAGTTCGGGCTTGGCCACTATGGCTCCCATAGCAATAGCAATGGGTAAACCCGACATGCCTGTTCCAGGAATGCCAACTCCCATAGCGTTTTTAAGCACATTGGCACTCAAAAAAAGCTCCATTTGCTGCGGTATGCCATCCAAAAGTCCAGCTACTTTAGCCACGGCTAGTGCCACAGCTATAGGCTCCGTGCAGCCAACTGCAGGTGTAACTTCGTGTTTAATAAGTTCGAGAATCTGGTGGCGCTCAGGGATTGAAATTAATTGGGACATGCTTTTTTGAATATTTATCCACAAAAATACACATTTCCGACAAGCTAACAAAATACCAACAATAAGGTATTGTATATCAGCAATAAAATATCGACCTTTGCAATAAAAAAACGGTATGCAACACAAATTTACGGCACGTACACGTATGTTCGACATGATAAACAACGATTCGTCGTTGCTATCGTCCATAAGCAGGTTTGGTATTTCGCTTGGTTTGGGCGATAAAACGGTGGAAGAAGCTTGTAAAGCAAACAATATTGACTGTTTTACGTTTTTGGCGGTGATGAATTTTTTGGCCGAAGAAAATGTTGAGATTAATGATGTTGTAGATCAGCTATCTATCGAAACAGTAATAAGTTATCTTAAAAATGCACATGTTTATTTTTTAAGTTTCAAAATGCCCATTTTGCGTGAGAAGTTAAACGAAGCTGTGCTTGAAGACGAACAATTACATGCCTATAAGATAGTGCTTTTGCAGTTTTTCGACGAATATGTGGAGGAAGTAAAAAAACACATCGAATACGAAGACAAAACCGTTTTTCCGTATGTATTAAAGCTCCTTAATGGCTCTAAAACAGGCGCATATCGTATTGCTGATTTTGAAGACCATCACACGGATGTTGACTCTAAAATTGCCGAATTAAAAAACATACTTATAAAATACCATCCGGCCGAAATGGTCAATTATAAACTGAATGATGTATTGGTTGAATTGCTCTGGTGCGAAAAAGATCTTGCTGCTCATAATATGGTTGAAGATTTCTTTTTTGTTCCTGTAGTAGAAGCTATTGAAAACAAACGTTTTAACACTACTAAATCATGACGGATGTAATTGTAAAAATTGCCATTGCTGAGCCGTCGGCCATAATCCGAGCTGGAATATCGAGCCTGCTAAAACGCATTCAGGGCTATCATGTTCATTCGTTTGAGGTTAATTCCATTGAACTATTAGCCAATAATATACGCACTCAAAAACCCGACATTGTGATTATAAATCCAACGTATTGGGGGTTGATTGACGTTGAAAAACTGAAGACCGAAAACAGTCAAACCCAAATGCGGTTTGTGGCGTTGATAAGTGGCATGATCGACGAGAAAGCCCTTGAGAAATACGACAATTCCATTAATCTATACGACGATACAGATACTATAAAACAGAAACTTGATCATATTTTTGAGATTACAAATACGGAGCAAGAAGAATCGCAAGTACTTAGTGTGCGCGAAAAAGAAATTATTGTAGGCGTTGTGAAAGGTTTTACAAACAAAGAAATTGCATCGAATCTATTTTTATCGGCTCACACTGTAATTACACACCGACGCAATATTGCCCGAAAACTCGAAATTCACAGTACAGCTGGCCTTACCATTTATGCCATTGTAAATAAACTTGTGGAACTGAACGATATTAAACAGCGGTAAAAACATGTTTTGTATGTTTCGTCATTAGACCCCAAGCGAAGCAAGCGAAATAACATTTATACCGTCAGTACGAGTAAAACTCATACCAGTGCCCGTAATAATGTTTAATGACTTAGGCGGTTGTGTTTTCGAAGTGTCAATCACCGATGCAAATTTTTTGAGATTTGTAGCAGCAGCATCAATTTGTCCTATGCCGAGTTTAATTTCGAAAGCAGCATACTCACCCGAATATTTTTGTACTATAGCATCTACTTCCAAATTGGTAGAATCGCGATAATGAAATACACTCGCATCATTAGCTTGTGCATAAACTCTTAGTTCATGTACTGCAAGCGACTCAAACAAAAAACCAGTGAATTTTAGGTCGGCAAGCAACGATTTTTTTGTAGCACCAAGTGCGGCAACAGCAAGCGAAACATCGGTAAAGTGTCGTTTTGATGATTTTCTGAGTTGAGCAGATGAACGTAAATGTGTATTCCATGCCGGCTGATTCTCAACTATCATCAACCTTTCAAGTGTGTCGAGATAATCGTAAATTGTGGGGCGTGAAATTCTTACATTTTCCTTCTCAAAGATATCTGCTTCGATTGAGGTAGTTTCAATGGTTGTTGCAGTGTTTCTTGCTAACGACCGAAGCAGGTTTAGCACTTTTGCAGGGTCGCGCTTCATATCAGATACGCGGCTCATATCTGCTTCGGCAAGTAAATTGATATAGGCACGATTTATATCAGTAGCTTGTGAAATACTTTTGTTTATCAAACCAGGAAAACCACCAATAATAATTTTTTCAATAATAAATTCTAAATCAGTTGTTTCGTCCTGTACATCAATTCTAACTCCCTCCAAAAGAACTTTCAGGCTAATTTTTCCAGTTGAATATCCAAGCTCTTGCCAACTCATGGTGCGCATATCTAGTGTAGTAAATCTACCGGCACCAGAGTGTTTTTTAGCTTTTTCGTCGGGATTTGCCGAACCGGTAAGAATAAATTGAGCGGGTATGGCGCGTTTGTCCACTTCGTGACGAACAAGATTCCAAAGTATAGGTTGTTCTTGCCACTCATCTAAGAGGCGAGGTGAATTTCCAAGCAATAGGCGACTAGGCGCAGTTTCAATTAGCAACGGAACTTGTGGATCGGTATCAACTTCCAATACACTTTTCGAATATTGCCTTGCCGATTCAGTTTTTCCACACGCTTTAGCACCACGAATTAATATAGCTCCAACTGCTTGTAACTTACGCTCAAGTTCAGTGTCGGTTATGCGTTTTAGGTATGCCATAGTTAATAAATGAGTAGTTTATAATGCAATTTTGATGCAAAGATACGAAATATATTTTACATATTACATCATTTACATTTTACATATTATATATAATTCATTTTACATATTATAAGCTATTTATTTTTCATATTAAAATTTAAATATATGACTACTTAGGAAAGTTTGAAATTGAACGTTACTTTATTCAAGTATCAAAAACTAACCCGAATACTGGCGCGTAATCCCCAGCGCTGAACTCCAGGATGGTTGAGGTTGGTGAGGCGCCAAACGGATTGTAGTGTGAAAAGTCGTAGGATATTGCTGACTCCTACTCCCATTTCCATATAAGGTGTGTTGGTAGTATAAATAGTGGTTGGCATGTCCAGTATTTGCGAATGTTTATTGCTCAATGTGCCATAGAATAGTTTAAAACTCATCAGCTCGCGCAAATTGAGATGCTTGATAAGTGGTATATTGTTCAACATAAACCCATTGAAATTTAATTCGTTGTGCAAGGACACATATTTATCGGCAGCAAATTCCATGTAATTCATACAGGTAAACTGATAACGTTTATAGCCATCGGTTTCGGAGCCTGCAGGTGTTTCGAGCAGCATATAGGGCACTTTTCCTAAAATGGCACCACCTTCGAAGGCATAATTCCATTGTCCAATTCCAAATTTAACAAACTGCTTAACGGTGGCTGTGACTTTGGCATAATTTCCCGTTAAAGTTCCAACTGCATAATTACCAGCATGTATCGAAGTATAAATAACGGGTTTATAACTGGTAGCATAAATACGTTGCAGGTGGTCGTTAAATACGTGTTCGTCGAACGAAAAACGACCTGTAAGCGTAATTGATTGCTGTTTTATTTCGTTAAATGTATTAGTCCCTGATGCAAATTGAAGCGTTGGCGATGCCAAAATACGATTCGAACGGAAATAAAATCCTGTTTCGATATCTTCGTTTAGGTCGGCTGTAAATGAAGCAGCAAACTCGTGTCTACGACTCACTTTATCGGACGAGCGAAAAGCCAATACGGTATTAACAATATCTTCGTCGCCACTCACAAGAGGGTTTTCGCGCAACAGAAAATCGTTGTAATCGTAATCGATGCGCTTATAATCGTCGGTATAACTTAGTCCAAAGATATTTCGTTTACCAAAAGGCAGTTTAGCCATGCCAAAGGCCGAATACGAAAGCGCTTGGTTCCGAAAACCATAACCGCCATATCCGCCCAAGCAAATATTTTTCCAGAGTGTTTCGTTGGTCCTTACAGGCGCAGTAAGGCGGAAACCTTCCATATCAGTTATACGTGCAATGTTCTGAATTTTACCAACATCCACTTTGCCAACTTGCATATAACCCGTCAGCAGTACATCGGCAAGCCATCGGGCAGTACGCATAATGGAAGTTTCGTTCAGTTGCTGCAATTTTTCGTTGAGTTCGGTGGTTTCATAATTGCTTCCAGCAAAATTCTTCAATGCAGGTGTAAAAGTGGTGGTTTGTGTTACGAAACTGTTTTTCAGGAAAAGGAGCGGTTTGGTTTGTGTACTGTCAGTCAATAAATCATAAGTCATATTAACCGAAATATTTCCACTATCGGGCATCCAGAATTGTTGGTTTTGCAACCGAAAAGTTTGCGAGATATGGAGGTTTTTTACAAAATTGAGGTTGGCTTGTCGTGGTAATTCTAAATCCATTTTTTTGATAGCCATGGTGTTCGAATCAACAAGCAGAGTACCATTAAAAGCTAGATTTTTAGTGTTTTTAGTTCGGAAATGCAGTTTATATTCTTTGCCATAAATAGTATTTGTACTATCTATCAAATAGTAATTGTAAAAAGCATTTCCAGCATCCGATAGTGGACTTATAAATGCTTTGTCGAACAACATTACATTGGCTTGATAAAAATTAAGGTCGGCACTAAAGTCGCCCGAAAGCTGTTCCAATATACGTTCGTTTTGTGGCGTGGAACTAAAATTATTGGTGGATAAAAGCGTTTTCGATTTATCTGCAATGCTAAACTTTTTATCGGACATAAACAGTGGCAACGTAAGCAGCGAATCCTGTTTGCTGATGGCACCTGCTGCTAATTGCTCAAAAATGCGTTTATTCACCGTCCGCTGATTAACTTTGGCTAATAAAACCAAGCGTTGTTCATTGATTTCGGTTTTATAACTGGCATCGCCACGCACATTATTGCGAGCTTTGGCTAGTCGTACGCGCTTGATTAATTCCAAAGCAGGATTAGTCCCTGGCAATACAAAAACTTCTTGCAATTCGGTATTCACTTGTTGCAGTTCCACTTGCATACCAACGGATTTACCCACTTGCAATTTAAACTCTTTGGTACGATAGCCCACACACGAAAAAACAAGTGTTGTTTCGGTGCCCGATGTCCGAATCATATAAAAACCTTCGTCGTTGCTTTTAATGCCAATACCCGTATTTTTGAACCAAATATTTACATTGGCAATAGGCGTTTTCTCTACAGCATCGAGCACTTGCCCTACAGCGAGGGTTTCTTGAGCAGTGAGGCGCAAAGATAGAAACAGCAATAAAATTGCCATTGAAAATATTCTTATGTGCCTATTGTGGTTCATTGATTCTTTTTATTCAACGGATGAAATTCCAAAATGGTATTTCGAAGCATTTTAACATCAATATGCGTATAGAGTTCGGTTGTGGTAATGGACTCATGACCAAGCAATTGCTGAATGGCACGAAGGTTGGCTCCGTTCTCGAGCAAATGTGTGGCAAATGAATGTCGGAACGTATGCGGACTCACTTTTTTACGGATTCCAGCCTGTTCGGTTAGCACTTTTACAATTTCGAAAATCATAGCTCGCGTTAACTTGGCTCCACGCTGATTGAGAAATAAAAAATCCTCGTTTCCCTTTTTTATTTGCATTAAATTCCTATCCAACAACCAATTTTCGATTTGCAGTATAGAGGTTGGCGATAGCGGCACTAAGCGCTGTTTGCTCCCTTTACCTTCGACCAACATATAACCTTCCTGAATATTAATGCGCGATAATTGTAAATTTATAAGCTCCGTAACGCGCAAACCTGAGCCGTAAAGCGTTTCAACAATGGCTTTATTTCGCTGTCCAAGCGGTTTCGAGAGGTCGATACACTGCACAATAGCATCAATTTCGTCGGTTGTAAGCACTTCGGGCAGGTAAAGTCCAATTTTAGGGCTTTCGAGCAATTCAGTGGGGTCGTTGTCCAACTTATTTTTGTAAACCAAAAAATGATAAAACGATTTTATACCCGATAATATTCGTGCCTGCGACCGAGGATGAATGCCAATATTAGCAATTTCGATAACAAAATCGCGTAAAACATCGGTTGTAGCTGCCTCATGCGTTAAACCAGCATCTTTCAAAAACACAGTCAACTTACTTAAATCGCGTTCATACGCATCAACCGAATGCGACGATAGCCCCTTCTCCAACTTGAGATATAAGTGATATTCGTCGTGAATTGATAACATGGCACGCATTTTTAGTTTTTGCTTTGCAAAGATAACAAACAATGCTGATATTTTTGTATCTTCGCATGTTAATCCTTGTTTGCTCTGCGATGAACAAAATAACGCTTTTCTGGATAGCTATTATCTATTTTTCGGGAAATGTTTTGGCAAAAAACACGCTCGTTGCTACTATTCCTTTCGAAATGGTAGGCAGCTATATTGTGGTTGAAACAAAAATAAACAACTCGTCGAAACTCAAAATGATACTGGATAGCGGGCTGCGCTATACTATTGTAACACAGTTGTTTCCAGAAGATAGCATGGATTTAAACCTGGGTGAACTGCGCGATTTACAAGGCCTAGGTTCAGGTAAAAGTTTGATGGCTTACGAAAGCAACAATAATACTGTTCAAGTAGGGAAAATTAAACTCGCTAACCGCATGGTTTATGCTTTTAAAGAAGACCTTTTTAATTTATCAAGACAAATAGGTGAGAAAATTAATGGGCTGATAGGCGTTGATTTTTTCAGGGATTATATTGTACAAATTGATTACTCGCAACAGCGCCTACGATTTTATAAAAACGAAGAATTTAAAGCTCCCAAAGGCTATGGCGTAATGCCCATGACGCTCCATCGACAAAAAATGTATATTCAACTTTCGGTACTCGAAACCGATACGGCTCGCCAAAACATTAAAATGCTAATTGATACTGGTGCTGAACTTACTGCTTGGTTCGAAACACTTACTAATAAAGCGGTTAGCATTCCCGAAAAATCGATTCGAGGTAGAATTGGCGAAGGATTGAGTGGCGAAATAAATGGTGTTTATGCCCGTGTTCCGCAACTTTGCATAGCCGATTTTTGTGTTCGAAATCCCATTGTCGCATTTCCTGACTCCTCCTCCATAGCAGAAATCGCTCGTACTACCGATCGCGATGGCACCATTGGCGCTCAACTTCTTAGTCGATTTAATTTGTTTATCGACACGCCTAACCGCAAATTTTATTTCAAGCCAAATGCTTCGTTCAAAAAGCCATTTACTTATAATATAGCTGGGATAGAAATTGACATGTCAACCGGATTTTTACCTCAAGTAGAAGTAATCAATGTTTGGAAAGACTCACCAGCGCAAAAAGCCGGCATTCAACTTGGCGATATACTTGTAGAAGTAAACAATGAAAAAACCTTCGGGTCCAAATCTTCCGAAATAAGGCACTATTTCGAAACACCATCCAAGCATCCTTTAAAACTCATTATTGAACGTAATGGTTCCTTTATTAATGTGGAAATTGATATGAAAGCGAAAATTTAAGGGTGATTTCTAAAATTAAACGAAACCGGTTCTCCACTCTGACTGTCTTTCGAAATCCAAACCCGAAACTCGCCGGGTTCTGTTACATAGTTATTTTCCAAATTCCAAAAACCGAGCTCAGAAGGTTTAATCTCAAACTTAACAGTTTTGCTTTCGCCTACTTTTAATTCAATTTTTTGGAAACCTTTTAGCTCACGTACAGGGCGAGCCAATGAAGCTACAAGATCGCGCACATATAGTTGAACTACTTCTTTGGCATCGTACTTTCCAGTGTTTTTCACAGTGCATTCGGCTGTAATTGTGCCATCCATTTTAATATCTTTAGCAGATAATTTTACCTTTGAATATTCAAACGTGCTGTACGAAAGCCCGTAACCGAAAGGATACATTGGTTTATCGCCGGCATCGAGGTGGAAGCTGGTATTTCCGAGTGATGTTTGAAAAACGCCAATTGGAATTTTATCGATGGTCACAAAATTAGTTCCTGGTCGGCCTGTATTTTTGTGGGCATAATACACTGGAATTTGTCCCACCATGCGGGGGAAACTCACCGGAAGTTTACCTGATGGCACAACTTTTCCAAAAATCAAGTCGGCCAACGCAGGTCCGGCCATTGTACCTCCATGAAACGCATATAACACGGCATCCGATTCGCTGATTTGCTTCTCGATGGTAAGCGGACGCCCGGCCATAACCACTAACACAATGGGTTTTCCTGTTTTTTTAAGTTCTGCTATCAATTGGTTTTGCAATCCAGGCAAACTTATATCGGCACGGCAATGCGCTTCGCCCGAAAGAATTGCTTCTTCGCCAGCAAATAACAGCACCACATCCGCTTTTTGAGCTGCTGCAACTGCTTTTTTTACATTTAAAACATTGCTGTCGCGACTAAATGTAAGCCCGGGTTCAGCAATGATTTTATATTCATTTCCATACATTTCTTTTATAGCTGCTAATGGAGTTATAGCGTGAGCTGGCTCAGCATCGAAACTCCAAGTGCCAAATTGTTCCAAAGCAGCATCAGCCATAGGGCCAACCACTGCTATGGTTTTAAAGCGTGTATCGAGCGGAAGTAGCTTGTTGTTTTTCAACAATACAGCACTTTCCTCAGCGGCATATTTGGCAGCTGCTAATGCTTCGGGTTTGTAAAACGAAGTGGAATCAGGTTTTGTATATGGATTTTCGAAAAGTCCAAGTCTGAATTTTATTCGCAAAATATTGCGCACGGCATCATCAATCATTTTTTCGGATAGTTTACCATCTTCAATAAGCGATTTAATATGGTTGATATACACCAAACCCATCATATCCATATCCACACCAGCATCAACAGCTTTTTCGGCAGCATCTTTCTGATTGGCACAAACTCCATGGGTTATCATCTGATCTATCGAACCCCAGTCGCTTACCAACATACCATCAAACTTCCATTCGTCGCGCAAAATGGTACGGTTCAAATACTTATTACCCGACGATGGTACTCCGTTTATATCGTTAAATGAACACATAAATGTAGCAGCACCAGCATCGACAGCTGCTTTAAACGGAGGTAAAAATACATCGCGCAATTGTGGCTCGGGAATCCAAGTTGTATTGTAATCTTTGCCGGCTTCGGCAGCACCATAACCCGCAAAATGTTTGGCACAAGCGGCTATTGAGTTGGGATTTGATAAGTCGTCGCCCTGAAAACCTTTCACCATAGCCGCTCCCATTATCGAAGTCAGGTAAGGATCTTCGCCACACGACTCGGCAATGCGTCCCCAACGTGGGTCGCGCGTAACGTCCACCATTGGAGCAAATGTCCATCTTATTCCTACCGACGAGGCTTCCTGAGCGGCTATGCGTGCTCCTGATTCAGCAATCGTAGGGTCCCAACTTGCAGCTTGCCCGAGTGGTATGGGGAAAATAGTTTTGTAACCGTGAATTACGTCACGCCCAAAAATAAGCGGAATACCCAAACGAGACTCCTCAACAGCAATACGTTGAAGTTCATTTATAATAGTTACATCTACTTCGTTAAGAATGGAACCAACTTTTCCTTCCTTTAGCTGTTGCTTCATATCGGCGGATAAGCCCATGCCAGTTAGTTGATTCATTTGCCCAATTTTTTCGTCGAGCGTCATTTCACTTATCAGTTTGTCAATTTTTTCTTCGGTAGTGAGTTTGACTTTCAAGCACTGAGAACATAATACAGCTACAAATGTAAGTAGTACTATTGATTTTAAGTTGATCATAGTTATAAATTTTAAAAAAAATACAATCACTTAGCTAAAATATCTTCATACATTCAGCATAAGTGATTGTATACCAAACAACCAATAAAAAAACTAATTATTTTTTGCGTTGATAGATACGAACGTAATCTACCTTCATTAAAATTGGATTATTGAAAATGGCATCATCAATTGAACCACCCATTGTTCCACCAATAGCCAGATTGAGTAAAACAAAAAAATCATTTTTGAATGGCCAAAGTTTGTCGTCGGAATTTACATGTTGCTCCCAAACAGTTGTGCTTTTTACCCCATCAATGTAAAAACTAATATTATCATCGCCCTCATTGGCTTTTTCTTCCCATTCAATAGCATAAGTATGGAAATTATTTTCCAAATCTGCAACTGTCTTTTGATAGTGCCAGTTATTTCCTCTTGTACCATTTTTTTCGTAAGTATGTGTTGCGTGCGACAACATAGTAGGCTGTGATCCAATATGTTCCATAATGTCAATTTCGCCACAAAGCGGCCAGCGAGCGTAAGTAATGTTTGAACCCATCATCCAAAATGCCGACCATGTGCCTTTACCTGGAGGCAAGCTAATGCGAGCTTCAAACTTGCCATAAGCATAAGCCACTTTATCACGGGTATTGATACGTGCTGACGTATAATTATTAGTCTGATAAACTTCTTTGCGGGCTTCGATCACTAAATTGCCATTTTCCAACCGAATGTTTTCGGGACGATTGGTATAATTCTGCTTTTCTTGATTTCCCCAACCATTACCACCAGTTTCGTAATTCCATTTGGTTAGGTCGAGCGAAGTTCCGTCAAATTCATCAGACCAAACGAGTTTATAAGGTATATCCGTTTTAGTAACTGTTAAAGCACAAATAGCTGTTAATAAAGAATCGACCGAAACTTTGATAGTAGAAGTACCACGTTGCAATGCTTTAATTTTACCATTCACCACCGTTGCCACTTTCTCGTTGCTCGAAGTCCATTTAATAACAGGTTTAGCTGCCACAGGGTCGATTGTGGAAACCAGGTTAATAGAATCGCCAGCTTCGAGGGTAATTTCAGATTTATCCAGAGTTACACTTTTTGCCATCACAATAGGATCATCGGGTTTACACGCAATTAAAATGAGTGAAAAGGCAAATATCCAAATTTTATGAGTGAACATAGTATTAGTGAATTAAAAAATTAGTAGTGTAGCAGATACATTCAAACCTGCTACACCTAAAAAAAGTTTTGTAAATTTACAATTTTTTGTAGATAAACACAGCATCGAGATTAATAGTTGTTCCTGCAACACCTCCTGCAAGGAACCATAATACGTTTTTATCAACTGCACCTGTACTATACAACAAGCCATTAGTTTTTAATGTTGACATAGGAATTTCAATTTCGTGCCATTCTCCATCACGGTCAAAATCAGCTAAAGGTTGAGTTATTACACCATTATCGTTAAAAGGATTAGGTCCAATAGCAAATTTCACGTTTGATTGTCCGTCCATACCAATAAGAAATGTACCTGCACTCTTCGATTTAATACCAATGTGTAAATAATACTTATCCGTATTAGCTGTAATTGGAACTAATTTGTCGAGCGCTGCGCCATCTTTACAATTGAAGCCAGCACCTGACCAGCCCACTGTACCAACTGATAAACCTGTCCATGCTTCCACTTCGCCATAAAAATTTGGTCCTGTAGTTGGACTAGCTACAAATGTATTGTCCCAAATATACAAGAACTTATTAGCTTCGTCCGGACGTAAATCGGCTTTAATTTTTGCACCCAATGCTTTGGCTGTAGTACCATCCATAATAATTGGATAATATTCAGTTCCTGTTAATGATGCTTTAAAGTTAGTAGTGTTTGTTACTGTAACAGCACAAGTAGCTGTAAAAGTACCAACAGTAGCAACTATATTAGCAGTTCCTTTTTTCACACCTGTAACCACGCCATCTTTCACTGTAGCAATAGTAGCATCCGAAGTTGACCATGCAACTGTACCAGCTGCACCTTTGGGTTGATTTGTAGCAACAAGTGTTGCTGTTTCGCCTGCTGGCACCGATAATGTGGCTTGATCAAGAGTTACTCCCGAAAGTGGCTCCTCTGTTTTACACGAGCTAAAAAGTAGGGCAACTGCCGCAAAGCTTAGAAATAAAATTTTCTTTGTTTTCATAATAATGAAGAATTAATTGTTTTTTAAAATATTTGATTTGATAATTTGAATTAATATTGTGGATTTTGATCCATAGGATTTAAATCAATTTCCTGACTTGGAATAGGGAATAACTCATGTTTGCCAGCAATAAAAGTGGCCATTTGTGCTTGTGCTTCGGTTGTTTCGGCGGCTTTATAAGCATCCATAGTTTGTTTGGCAACACCCCAGCGGCAAAGATCGAACCAACGATGTCCTTCCATAGCCAACTCTACACGGCGCTCATGACGAATAGCTTTTATTAAATCCGCTTTGTTATCGGCATACGTTCCATACGGAAATGCAGGAAGTATTGCAGCACCTTTACGAGCACGAAGCCTTACTTTTTCAAGTGCAGTTTTTGCACCATTCAGGTCATTGTTTTCAGCACATGCTTCGGCATACATCAACAATACATCGGCATAGCGAATGACTTTGTTATTAATTGGGCCACGTGTAGCATGGTCTAATGTCATGAAAGTATTGTCAGCATTCATCAAGGCATATTTACGATTCAAATACCGGCTTCCTAAATATATTTCCTGCGAAGGAGTTTCTATTTCGGCATCTTTTGGATTCAGAATAGTGGCATCCCTGCGTGGGTCATTTGCTTCGTACTCATTGTACAAGTTTTGAGTTGGTTTGTTAAAGCCCCAACCGCCACCAAGTTTAGTAGAGCGTGAGCGAGTAAGAATAACAGTAAATGTTCCGCGTGTAAATCCATCGCCCTGACCATAATCACTCATTGGATCGGCCATGTATTGAATTTCGAAAACCGATTCCATTCCATTTTCACCAGCCAAGGTAAAATTATCGGCATAGTTGGCTACTAAATCGTATTCGTTCGATAGCATTATGGAATCGCCCCAGCGTTTAGCTTCGGAATAAGCTTTGGTATACAAATTAGCTTTGAGCAACATAGCTTGTGCAGCACCTTTGGTAGCACGACCTAATTCTGTAGATGCATATTGACTTTTCTTCCATAATCCTTTATTGGCTTCGGTTAAGTCAGCAATAATTTGTGTGTAAATTGCAGCAGCTGTTGCACGTGGTTTTTTCCAATCGTTCGACGAGTTAATAGGCTCCAAAGTAAGTGGAACACCACCATAAACACGTACTAAACGGAAATAATACATGGCACGAAGGAATTTTAATTCGCCAACCAAACGTTTCTGAACGCGTGCATCCATGGCCGAATCGGTTTTCATTAGCGGAATTTGTTGAATTCCTAAATTACAACGAGCAATACCTTGATATTGTGCTCTGTAAAACTCTAGCAAAAAACCATTGTTGGAGTTGGTTTTAAAGTTTTCGAAATCGTAAGCATCAGCCATATCACCAAACGATTGTCCTCCCTTCAGTGCATCGTCCGAAGCTACATCGCCAATAAACCATTCAGGAAAATACGTATTGTTAAACTCCCACATAAGCGGCATATAAGCGGCATTGGTAGTTTGTATGGCCGTTTTACCTACGGTGAAAAAATCTTCGAGTTTAGTAACTCCAGGTGCTGGCTCCAATAACCAATCGTTACAAGAGCTAAATGTAACTGCCACAGCAGTAATGAATATATAAATTAGTTTTTTCATTGGATATAATTTTTTAGATTCAAGAATCAAGAGCCAAGAATCAAGACGTTGAGATTATTTTTTTTATAAATCAAGATTTAAACCTAATGTAATTGTACGCGATTGTGGGTAGTTTCCATAATCCACACCGCCTCCTACTTCGGGGTCGTAACCTGTATAACCAGTCAGTGTAATTAAATTACTGCCCGATAAATACACCCTACAACGATTGATATTGGCTTGTTTCGTAATTTTTTGTGGAATCGTATAACCAATTTGCAAGTTTTTGAGTCGTAAATACGAACCACTCTCCACAAAACGACTTGAATTAGCGTAATTTAAGGACGAACCATACGGATTTGGAATTGTTCCAGTTACATTCGAAGCCGACCACACATCACGCATCGTTGTACTCAATGTAGCCACATCGCCTTTTCCTTCGGTACGTTCGCGAACGGCATTGTAAATTTCGTTACCCGCTACACCTTGGAAAAACAATTGCAAATCAAATCCAGCATAATCGGCACCTACATTTAAACCATAAGTAACTGCTGGAAATGAATTTCCGAGGTTTGTTTTGTCTTTATCGTCGATTAAACCATTTCCATCTTGGTCTTTAAACTTGGCATCGCCAGCATGATATGCAATGGATTGTGCAGTATAACCTGTTAAATGACTAAGCGCTTCGGCATCTGTTTTGTAAATACCTTCGTACTCGTAACCCCACAAGGTAAATAAAGGCAAATCTTTGTCCGATTTTACACGGTCGCCATAAATAACATCGCCACCATTGAGCGAAATTAGTTCGTTGGTAATGAATGAGATATTACCGTTCAATGTGTAATTAAATTTACCAATCTTATTTTGATGATCCAACGTTAACTCAATACCTTTGTTACTTACTGTACCTACATTAGCAATGGGGTCGTAGCGGTTACCAACTTGCGCTGGCGCTTTTACCGACAGTAACATATCCAGCGTATTGCGTTGAAAAACATCAATATTTCCATTTAATTTTCCTTTAAAAAATCCAAAGTCAATACCTCCACTTATTTGTTCGGTAGTTTCCCATCGTCCGTTGGCATTTACTATGGTCAACATAGCAGCTCCATTGGCCAATGCCTGATTGGCACCAAGCACATAATCAACAAATGTAGGACCTGCATTGTGCATTTTAGGCGTAAAACTATCGCTTGGCAAATTGGCGTTTCCAATTCTACCCCAACCTAAACGCACTTTCATAAAGTCCAAGTTTGGAATCTCTTTCATCCACTCTTCTTCGCTTATGCGCCATGCAATAGCTGTTGAAGGAAAGTAGCCCCATAGGTTTAATGGAAATTTACTCGACGAATCACCTCTAAAGTTAGCGGTAATCATATATTTGTTATCGTACGAGAAATGTAACCTGCCCAGTAGCGAGAACATACGACTGCGACCAATACCATCGCCTGCAAAACTGCGGTTTTCGGTAGTTTGCGATAGTAGCCAGTTGTTTGGAGTTGGATTTAAAATGGATGCACCTGAACCACCAACTGAGTAATAATTAAATTCTTCGGTTGTTTGTCCGCCCATAGCTGAGAAACTACTTTTACCAATAGTTTTGGAATAAGTAAGTGTGTTTTCGAAAGTAATGGTGCTGTAACGCGTTAAACTACTTTGAAAGAAATTCTTTTCCGATTTATCGTACGAAGAATACTCGTATGAATATTTAAATAATTGATCTCTGTTATTCGAAATGTCAAAATTTACTGCCGAGTGAAGTATCAAACCTTTGATTGGCGTAAAATCGGCATAAATACCTCCTAACAAACGTTCAACTTTATTGCTTGGTTCGGCGTTTTCGACCATCGAAAATGGATTAGTAACATTACGGAAGTTCGACGAGGCGGCAATTTGTCCGCTTAGGTCTTTTCCATCGCGATTAACCGAACCTGCCGGGTAATGTGTTGGGTCCCAAGGTGCCATAGCCAAAGCAGCCGAAAGCACCGAAGCACCTGGACTTGAATTATTATTCATGGCGTTACGACCTTTTGACGACATAAACGAAAGGTCTTCGCCAATTGTAAGCCAGTCTTTCACTTTGTGTGAGCTGTTTAAACGCAAGGTTAAACGTTCGTAGTTCGAACCAATTATAGTTCCATCCTGATTAAAGTAACTTCCCGAAATGGTATAGCGATCTTTAGCTGTACCACCATCGAACGATAAATGGTAATTTTGAACCAATGCATTTTCGTTAAAAACTTCATTCTGCCAATCGGTTTCCACATTGGAATAATCCATACCAGCAGGATTGGCATCGGTTTTCAGAACAGGATAATAAGGCGAAGTTCCTAAACGATAAGCATTTAACCATTTATTAAAACCATAGTTTTTCAGAAATGTTTTTTCGGAACCTACATTATTCAATGCAATAATTGTTTTAGTAAACTCATCGCGCTGCATTAAATCTAATTTATTGCCTGGGTTTTGGAAACCACCATAAACATTGAGCGAAATATTGTTTTTGCCTTCTTTCCCTTTTTTGGTAGTTACTAAAATTACACCATTAGCACCACGTGAGCCATAAATAGCGGTGGAAGAAGCATCTTTCAAAATTTCGGTCGATTCAATATCGTTAGGACTTAGGAACGAAATATTAGTAGTAATCATTCCATCCACCACATAAATAGGCTCGCTTCCGCCCATTACCGAACCAATACCACGTATGCGGATTGAAGCAGCAGCACCAGGCTGACCAGAGTTAGCATTAACTGTTACACCTGCAGCACGCCCTTGAAGCGCTTGGTCCAAACCAGCCGAAGGTGTTTTTTGAAGAGCATCGGCTTTTACCGAAGCCACTGAACCTGTAAGGTCGCTCTTTTTCATAGTACCATAGCCAATGGCAACTACCTCGTCGAGCATTCTGGCATCGGGATCGAGTACTACATTAATTACACCAGCTTGTTTTACAACTACGGCTTTTTCTTTGTAACCAATGTATTTGAATATAAGATTTTTTCCTTCAGGAACAGTAATGCTATATCTACCATCCAAATCGGTAATTGTTCCCTGACCGGTTACACCTTGTACAACAACATTTACACCCATAAGTGGGTATTTATCGTCCGAAGCGGTTACTACACCACTTACTTTTAATCCTTGCGCCTGCACCAATTGCACGGCAAGAAAAAACAGAATAATTGAAAATGATTTTTTTAAATACGTCATTTTAGTATTATTTTAAAATTTGATTTTTGATTTTTCTACGATTGTTCAATTCAACTTTGCAAATATATGCAGTTTCTATTCATATTAAAGAATTTTTTACCACACAAAAACTCAACTTTACTTTATTTTCACCTCATTATATTACAACTTAATGCATACATAAGTAACTAATAATCAGATGCTATAATTAATTACATGTTGTAAAGCATATTTCAATACCCATTTCGCTATTACAATACGATTGATTTTTCGCGTTTTTCGGCTAATGCTTTCCTTATTTCGTTTGCTTTTGCCTCGGTAATGTCGTATTTCCATATAACAATGATAGCAATAAGGCCAGTAACTATCGGAATTACAATGTCAGCAATACGTAATTTGGTAAGCGTATCAACAGTTTGCACCGTTGCATTTTGGTCGAAGCCAACTAAATTAAGCACTGCACCACTTGTAAGTAAGGCCACAGCCGTGCCCAATTTCACCATCCACCAGTAAACAGCACCAAAAGTTGCTTCCCTACGAGTCCCGTTTTCCAATTCATCCAAATCGCATACATCGGCCGTCATCGACATCATAAGCGTGAATAAACCACCAATACCAAAAGAGAGAAATGGAATTGGAATAAACATCATCCACGGATTCTCTGGATTAAAACCCCACCATTTGAGTGCATAACCAATCATCGAAATAAATGTGGCAATTATAAACGCATTTTTCTTGCCCACTTTTTTAGATACAAACGTTATAACCGGAATCACCAACAGGGCTGTGGCTACAGCGCTTATTGTTCCAAACCATGCAGGCCACTGACCGGCTGCTGTGGTATCGCCTTTGAAAAGATAAAATATAATGATAAAAAATGCAAACTGCGCAATGGTTTGAAAACCATTAAATATCAAGAAAGTAGAAACATACAATTTAACAAATGGTTTGCACGAAACGGTCTCTTTTATCCCTTTGAAAAAGTCTTTTGTATTGGCTGCCAAATCTTTCATGGACAGTTTCGATTTTTCTTTCAGTATGGGCAATTCCAACTCTTTGCAAAACAAAGCGGGCATAATACCCAAAATCATACACAATCCTCCCACCCACAACGAAAGATTACGGGCTCCTTCGGGAGCAGAGTTATAAATGCTTTGATCGTAAATAATCACCCAAAACCAAGGTGCAATCATCCATGCAATTTGGCCTATCCACTGCGATACTGCCATAAGCGAAGTACGCTCGTTGTAATCGGGTGTCATTTCGTAACCCAACCCAATAAGCGGTGCAGCGAAAATGGTATATCCTGTATAAAACACCAAGGACATAATTAGGAAAAAGAAAAAATTGTAGGTTTGCGAATTCTCGGGATACAGTTGCCACATAATCATAAAAGCAATGCCCGTAATTACACTTCCAACAAGAATGTAAGGCTTGCGTCGTCCCCATTTGGAACGCGTATGATCAGACACATAGCCCATAATAGGGTCAATAATGGCATCGAACAGACGAGGAAGAGCTGCCAACAAGCCAGCCAGAAATGGATTCATCTTGAGCGACAAAACCAATACTACCATAAAAATACCCAGCGCTGCCGGAAAAAGCTGATTAGCCAAATGTCCCGATCCAAAAGCAATTTTTTGCCCAAAAGGAACTATGTCCGCAGGAGCCGTTTTGTGATTTGTCATAAAATAAGCATATAAAATTTCGGTAGAGATAAATCAATTATTAAATTGTGATAATTGACCATGCAAAAATACGTTGTTTGTGTTCGAAATAAACAATATTTTACCACACATAAACTCAATTCCAACTTGCATTTACCTCACTTTTATACGACATACCAACAGTCTAAAATACTGTATATCAATTAAAAACTAAAATATCATGTTATTAAACACATTTCGAAGTATTAATGCAGACTACAATTTATTTGATTTTGAATAAAAAAGCCCCCGAATAAGATTATCCGGAGGCTTTCATTCAAATTTTTAAATATCTATTCTGTAACAGTTCCCAAATACTGACTGGTTGAAACCAGCGCAGCGTCGGTTGCTGACTGAAAGAACAGATAGAACAGCAGTTGGTCTCCGGTTTCGCTGTACGGAATTGGCAAGTTGGCTGTTTTTGCTGAGCGAAGTACTTCGCCTTTTTTGTTGGTGCTACCCACCACGGTGCCTACGGTACCCGAGAAACCTCCCAAAATACCTAAATTAAGCTTTCCCATCTTTTTTATTTTTTTATAGGAATTATTGAATTGTTTATTGCAATCTGATTCTACCTGAACAATGGCGATCAATCATCATTCTATCGAATCGTTCTTTAACTTCAACTCAATTACTTTTGATCATAAAGTAGCTGTGTTTTCATTAAACCTGTAGCGCCCTACGCCATTGGATTTTACAACAAGTTTGCCAATGCAGAAATGAAGGCGTTTTGAAGGAGACCAACTTTTTTGAAGGTGATTTGAAGGTGTTTTGATTGCTATTTGGAGGTCTTTTGAAGGTGCTATATAGGGGTTGCTCAAAACTCCGAAGGAGTAAACTTTGCATAACCCCCAGTAAGCGAAGCGAAACTGGGGGATGTGAATAACTACAAAAATATACAACCCCATAGTGGGTTGAACTTATATTTCTTCCGTCTTGGTTCTTGACTCTTTGCTCTACAAAAACCAAAGCGTTTCTTTGCCGGTGCGTGGTAATTCGGGACGTGCGAAGTGTGGAACTATCTGTGCCAGCATTTCGGGATAACGCAGGGTAACAGGCAATGACTGACGCGAAACCGATTTCCAGTACAATTGACTAAATCGACAAATCTGTTCAAACAAAGCGGGAATAATCTGTTCGTCAGCTTGTATGCTCAGTGTAGAATTGGGTGCAAAATATTGTATCGACAATTTCATAGGAAATGGATACCCTTCTTTGGCATCGAAAATCGTATCTTTTTGCAAGCCGTTGTTATACAGCAGGTACTGATTTTTATTGATAGGTAAATAGGTAAACGAATAAGGCATAAGTTGCGTTTGACTATCGTCGAAACCGATGATATCTTCCGAAAATGTTTTGTTGACCGACACAACGACCACCGGAATATCCAACCCAAGCTCGGCAAGTCCTTTTTCAATTGGGGCAAGTTCTTTTCTACTCAGCGTTTTGTAAAAATGGATGACCAACTTTTCAAGCGCCTGTTGTTCCTTGCAATAGTCTTTTACAGCCATCAAAATGGAACCCGCCAGTTCGTCCATCTGATTACTTCGGAAACAATCGAACCCGCAAAAACCACCTTCGCCCGAAAAACTAAAGGCACTTCCGAGGTATTTGTTTTCGAGACTGTCACTCTTAAATGCGCTGATGCCAATTACCAATTCATTTTTCAGCCCATCGGCTAAACTCCAGGGTGTGCCGCCCAACTTTGCCAGTAAGGCCACTGCTATGTTCGCAAATGCAAAGTTAAATCCGTTTTTTAATACAGCATATTGCATTTTGTCTGTCTTTACTTCGGTTTGCCGACCAAGCCAGTTCTTTTCCACCTCTATAACCTGCGATACAATTTCGCGGTGCAACAACTCTTCTTTTACCCGGTAATAGATCGCCTTATGCCTCTCATTGGCATCCCATTTACCAAAAGGCGACAAGTAAAGTGCTACATACCGTGTTCCGGTTACAAATTCACGAGTATTTAACTGCTCTATTATTTCAGGCAGTGGATTTTCTTTATTCTCAAAATAAATACTAAAACCTTTTACAATGGAATAAACTATGCCTGTATATTTCTGTAGGCCGACAAAACCCGGCAATGCACTTTCTAATCCATCACACCTCACCGAAGCCATGTTGACTATTATATGATATTTGTCATTCTTTTTTATCAAATCATCATTGTTGAAAAACCAGCGTGTGCCGTTGTAAACTCCATCATTTGACAAATTCATATTGATATCTTTATTATTTCCCTCCCGAAGGAGTTGCTTTAATTCAGTGAGTTCTTTTGCAGTAAATGAATCTTTCCAGTCACTTATTAATGTGTTCAGCATACCCACGTATCGAATGGCTTTTCTGTCATTTTCAAATAAAAAGTTGTGTCGGTCAAGTCCTGGTAGGGTAAATCCTTTAAAATAATACCAATTTGAACCTCTGAAAAAATTCATTAGGGCATCCACATTTTCACGCGACAATTTTTTATTCCAGGGTGATCCTTTCAAATCGTTGAGCATTGACAGTGCATTGGAAGTGCCATCGATAGGATATCCCCACACCAGACTTTGTTTCCCGTGTCCCCAACCTGCACCATCTGCGGTAAAACCTTCGGTCCAGAAAGCCGAACTAAAGGTGTTTTGCGAAGTGGTGCTAATGCATTTCTGACTCACATCGGCAATCAGATCAATCATTGGAATGGATTTATACATAAACGCCACAGGCAGCAACGAACGATAAGCCAACGCATTGCCACCAACCCACCAAACATGATTTCTAAAACGATCAATTTGAACTACGTTCTTGTCCGTTTCGTCTTTTCGCAATGGCTGTGTCCAGGATTGTAAAGCAAGTGCTTTGAGCATGTCGCATACCGCAACAATTTGTTCGTCTTTGATTTTTCCGGCTTCAACATCATCCATTTTTTTTAGCAGACAAAAATAGGTATTGACCGCAGCTGTTGGTATTGCAAAACACGAAGCATGAAATCGGGGGATAGTATTGGAACGACCTATTTCAATAGCACCGTAATGGAGAATAGCTTTCAGAAAATACGAATATTTTGGGTCAGATTTAGCAAACTTCCCTTTTCTAATCTCAACGGCAATTTCCAAAACCGGTTGTGTGCTTCCTCCAAAAAATTAGCAACGATATTGTCGGTTCCATTGAATTTTTCAAACAATAGTTTTTCATTATAAATTTTTGTTTCGAGGTCTATCATGTCAGCAAACTGTCCATCGGCAGTAAGTTGGTCAGTACAATCTTTCGCAGTTATTTTGCATTTGGAAAGCTTATGTTGCAGGTAACCATTCAAAGAAAAGTTTTGGCGGTACTCCTGAATAGATTTTTCTTTAACGACATCCTTTACTTTCTGTCCATCAGCATAATAACGATGATAATTATTAACAGCATATTCAGTTTCTTCTTTTTGAGCAAAAACACCGGTGCTTAATACAATACAAAACAGGAAAAAAAATCTATTGTTGAACTTCATATATGCTGAATTTATTATGAGTTTATTTGTATGGAATAATGTCGCTTAAAATCCTTTCTCTATACCATGGATCATTGGCTTTTTTGAGTAAATCCGGCATTAGTTTGCACAAGGACTGAAAAAGCTCTTTGTTTTTTTCAACCGACAAGTTGTTCATTTGATAAGGATCTTTCAAGTCGTCAAACATCAATACTTCGGTTAATTGGCTGGTTTTCTTATCAATGGTTAAAGCCAATGTATAACGGTCGGTTTTTATTCCTCTCGCCACCGGAAAGTAACTGATGGTTTTTTTCTCGGCATTCTTCTTCCCATCGGCATCTCTAATGTATAAAACTGCTTTTGGTGCATTTTTCGTTGGTTTCAAATTTATAAACTCAGCTGACAAATCAGTACCTTCCACGCTGGTTGGGATGCGATCATTTAATCCGGCAAGGGTTAAAAGAGTGGGCATAATATCGGGTGTGGATAACAATAAGTTGCTCACGTGTGGTTTTAGTTTTTCGGGGTAACGAATGATAAACGGCACATTCATAGCTTCGGTATAGGGAGAATTCTTGGCATCCTCCACATGACTTGCAAGCGTTTCGCCATGATCGGACGAAAACACAACAATGGTATTTTTATCAAGTCCCATTGCTTTGAGTGCGGAAAGTATCCGGCCAAATTCACGATCCACTCCACTGACATTGGCAAAATAATAAGGTGCCGCCTTTTGCTTTTTCTTTAATTCAGGATTTACATTAGGACGAATCAACAAGTTGGAAAGCGGAATGTCTTTATATAAATTAAAGTCCTCTTCCATACAATCATCTAAGGACTGATAAGGACTGTGAGGTGGATTCATACTTACCACGAGAAAAAATGGTTTGTTCTTGTCGCGTATTGAAGTCATGTATTCAATGGCTTTGTCGGCTTCGTGTTTTGGCGACCATTCTTTGGGGTCGTGCCTGTTGCCATCCGAGTCCCAATAATGCGGATTTTTATGTTCGTCGAAGGTGCCGTAGGAATACCAGAAATTAAATCCATGACGACGTTCTTTTGGGGTATAAGCATCCCAGGCCGGATCTCTGTGATCTACTAATTGTCCCGGATGCTGTGGGTCGTTGGGAATAGGGTAATCCAAATGATATTTGCCTATGTAGCCACAATCGTATCCGTTACGGCTAAACACATCGCTTATGGTGGTCACATCTTCCCGTAAATTACTTACCGGACGTTTGTCGTGGCAGTTGAGCATCACACCATTAGCATCTGGGTACAATCCGGTAAACAACATAGCACGATGAGGACTGCTGAGCGGACAATTACTCTGAGCAGAGGTAAATACCACCGCTTCGCGTGCAAATTTGTCGATTTGCGGGGTATGTGTAGGGTCGGCTTTGAAATTTACATAGGTTTTAAATGCGTCATCGTTCCAGAAATGAAGGGCACAATTGCGGAATTGATCAGGAAAGACGTAAATCACATTCGGATGAAGGGTTGTTTGAGCTGTCAGAGCCGAAACTGCTGACAATCCTAGTAAGGTAGGGAATACTTTGGTTATGGTTCTCATTTTATAATATATTTATATCTGCAAAAATACAATTAATAAGACGTTAGAGTCCTAAAATCTGACGAAAAAAAAGGATAATTTTGTCCAAATAAACAGACAATTTATACAATTCCAATTCATATGGGGATGTATAATGGGATGTATAATGGGATAATAAAGGAAGAATTATTGAAAAACGGCAAGGTTTACAACCAGTGTCAAAAAAAGGTTAAACAACTTATGATTCAACTTCCAATCCGGACTATAAAGACATACTCTAATTATACGGATACTCATATAATACAAACTAATTCACGTACGGAACTTTTTTAGAATTATTGCCAATAACCCTTACTTCTCCTTCCAAGCCTAATTTTGAGCTTTGCGGATTACGGATTAATATATTCAGGCTATATTTGTTGCTTTCTGCAGGCAAATCAATTGACAGATCAGCAGATTCGACCTTTGTTTTCTCGGCCAATTTTTTATCGTTCAACCAAATTTCTGCTATCCCGAAGATATTTTCAAAAACAATCTTTCCGCCAGTTTGCTGTTGTTTGTAGCGGGTAAAGCTACAACGAAGTATGACGTATTTTCCAACAGACACTTTTGACAATTGACCAGTATTGATAGGTCGCCAACTGTTCATGTCATTATCAGCCACCTTCATTAATGGATTGGGGCGTTCTGTAAATTCGGGTGAAAGACTCCACTTATTCAAGTTCATCACCCTTTTGTTCATCTCCTCGGGTATGACAGCCGCAATAGGCTCAACGACTTGAAGTGGAATGTTTATGCTTGCTGGTTTCAAACCTTTGGCTTTGGCAGTTAAAGTAACACCTGCTTTTCCATTTTCAACTGACTGAATAATGATTTGAGCCAAACCATTGAATAAACTTCTTTTATTCCCTTTTTCAGACTCATGACTATTGGGATCTCCATTGCCCAAACCGATGATTTTAACACTGCCTGAAACTTCAAATTCTATCATTTCGTTGCAAACCGTTACCGGTCGACCTTTGGCATCCAATGCCCTAACAGTTATGGGCATAGCATCCTGTCCTTCGTTTTTCAGCATGTTTCTGTCGGGTAGCAATTCTAAGCTAACAGCTTGGCCAGTGGTTTCTACCTTGAATGTAGAAACCTGCTTGGCATTTTTATACCCAATTGCAACCAATTTTCCGGGTTGGTAGGGCACTTCCCAACTCACCATTTCGTATTTATCATTTTGCTTTTCTCCAATCAATTTACCGTTCAAAAAGAGTTTTACCCTATCGGCATTGCTCAATGCCATAACTTTTATTGGCTTACCAATAGAATCGGTCGGCCAGTTCCAATGAGGAACTACATGCAAGATATCTTTATCCTGAATCCATTGTGCTTGATGGAGCCAATAAGCCGTTTTTGGAAAACCACATAAATCCATGATACCAAAACTAGAAGAAACCGTAGGCCATGCATAAGGGGTAGGTTCGCCGTGATAATCAAAACCTGTCCAGATAAAACAACCTGCCAGATAGGGTCTGGAATCAATTTCTTTCCAAGCGTTACGATGGGTGGCGCCCCATGGTGGTGACTGCGTGTCGTAGGCATCCAAAAGATTCTTGGATGCATTGGTCACATAATTATCGCGCATCATCACTCCGCTGGCATCTTCAGAGCTAGTCAAAGGAATGGTGGGGTTGGCTTTGTGAAAACGGTCGTATTCATATATTTGGTAATTGAAACCAGCAACATCTACAGCGTGCGCCACACTTTTAATAGACTGAAATCCACCATTCATGGCAGCGGTTACCGGTCTTGTAGTATCGAGTTTTTTCACTTCGACACTCATTCGGCGAACCATTTCGTAGCCTTGTTCAGTGCCCTGCATAGGTTCTTCGTTGAATACGCTCCAAAGTATAATGCTTGGGTGATTTCTATCCCTTCGTACCATCCATTCCAATTGACGTAGGTATTCGGGCGAGGCATTGAAATTTCTATTTTCGGCCATCACTAAAATACCCATACTGTCGCACAGATCCAGAAACTCTCTACTGGGCGGGTTGTGTGAACAACGATAGGCATTGGCACCCATCTCTTTAATTTTCCTCAACCGGAATTCCCAAATGGCGTCTGGAACTGCCACCCCTACTCCTGCATGGTCGATGTGATTGCACACACCTTTTATTTTCAAGTGCTTTCCGTTCAAATAAAAACCCGAATCTGGGTCAAAACGAAAATAACGGAATCCGCAATGGGTAGTAATTTCATCCACTACAATTCCATCAACTTTAACGGTAGTTTTCAGATTGTACAAAATAGGATCATCCACGGACCATAACTGTGGAGTATCTGTCAATAAAATAGGAATAGATGCCATTGCTTTAAGTATCGGCTCTACTTCCATATTTGTTTGTCCACTTGCCAACACATTGTTTTGTTTATCTGTCAATACAGAAGTAACTTCAACTTGTTTTATTTTTTCTCCCGAATTCTCAAGGTTCACTTGTACCGGAATTCCCCACTTTCCATTTTCTGATCGAACGGGATTGGCATAAATACCATCAGTGACAATGTGTACTGGCGAACGCTTTAGCAACCATGTATGGCGGTAGATTCCAGCACCTTCGTACCACCAGCCTTCGATATCCTGTGCATCAACCTGAATGGCTATGTTGTTAAGCTCATCGCCATATTTGGCAATGGCGGTGATGTCAATGTACATGCTGGTATATCCGCACCAATTACGGTGCATCACAATCCCATTTACCCAAACGGTACAGTGTGTAGCGATTCCATCCAACTGTATTTCTAGGTATTTCCCTTTATCAGAAGGACTCAGTTGAAAGTTTTTTCTATACCAAGCCCATCCACGATGGTGGTAGCCCTGAGAAATAAGTGCTGTTGAATCGACTAAAGTTTCTATTGCCCAATCGTGTGGAACATCCACTACCGACCAGTTACTATCATCATAATCCATGGCCGCAGCACCTTGCGCAGCACCCGCTTTGCAATAGGCATAACTACCACTATGGCCAATAATTTCGGGAAAGGGAATATCGCCCTTGTGAAAAAGCCACCCTTTATCCATTGAAAGTCTTTGATTGACAGCTTTTATACCTTGCTGAGGAGTAATGGTCTGAGCTTGTAGATTTGTACATACAAATAGTATTATACAAAATTTAAGCATTAAAATAAAAACTGACTTTTTGATAAATGGATAGATGAAAATATTAAAATTACATCGTGTTTTTTGCATTTTGTTTTTTTATAGAAAGGAATATCTAAGTAACGAACAATTATTAAATGAGCAAAGTTGAGGATGTGAGCTGGTCACGCAAAAGAAAATGTGATATTTTAATTATCCAATTACACAAATTGGATAATTAAAACTGTTATCCATTCAGAAAGATGAGTTAAATTGTTAACTATCGACAAATCAACCGTCATTATGAACGAATATTGAGAAAAGAGTTTATTGGTGGACTATTGTATTTTATATCTTAAATAAGTTTGTCTTTCCTCGTCAAATTGCACTATTTAACAACAATCAATCTTTTAGCTGCTATCACTTCTCCTTCAGAAATCACTTGAACAAAATAGGAACCCGCTGAATACTGATCTATTGAAAGTTGTTCAATTTCTTTAGTTACATTTTTTTGTTCTAAAACTTTTCCATCCAATGTTATCAATTTCAATTTCAATTTGATCTGTCTGTCCATTAAATTCTGTGGCAAGCAAATGTTGATAATACTTGACCCAGGATTTGGAAATAAGGTTATATTCTCGTTAGCAGCATTTCCCTTAATAGTTGTTAAGGGTGCATCAATAGCAATTGTTGTAGTAGCACCCTTGTAGGGAGCTATTGGCATGTTTATTATCCTTTGAATGGCAGTACTTACCAAAGAAAATTTCAGGGAAAGGTTTATCGTAGTGGATAGTTGAGTTGGATCTGCTATACTTACCGTTACCTTGTTAATTCCCACATTTTTCGCCATTAAAACACAAGCCTTATCAACAGTAATGGTCAACCCAGATATGGGATCGGTAACAGTGCCTGGAGCAGAAAAAATTACCTGCAAAATATTCAGTTCATTGTTCTTTACTGCTTGTAAAGAGGCAGTGTTAGCAATAATTTGAATATTGCTTAAATTATAACTGTTCATTGCTGTTGTATTGGCTATTTCGGGTACAACAATGTAGGAATAAGATCCATTGGTTGGTTTTATTCCGTGATTCATCCATAGTTTGAAAACATCTTTGCTGAGCAATGTAGAAGATCCTGCTGAAGCAAGAGAAATCCAGGTTCCTGTCTGCGTACGATTTGTTATGTTGATATTTCCACCCGATGGAAAGAAATAACCAATGCTGTCCTGCAAAGCCCATTGAGCGTTCACCGGTGCTATCGAATCGCCAAGAGCTATTGTATTCACGGATCCTGCTTCATCTTTATATTGAACGCTCCCAACTCTTAAACATTGGTTGACAGTAGAATGAATGGCCTCTGCAGCTGTACTAGTGATGCCTGCTCCCAGACAAACCACTTCTTTGTCAAAAAAGAACCATGATTTACGAGCCGACACCCCATTATAATTCATTTGGTAGGTACTTGCACCATAAATGCTATCCGAAACTCCTCCTACAAATGATGTGCTGCCATAAAAAAGCCAGGTACTTATGTTCATGCCAGGCATTGTTTTGTCGACAGTATAGCTACGGCAAGTTATACCTGGAACTTTATCCCACTTCCATGCGGGGAAGATATTAAAATACTCGTCCCCCCTACGTTGAATATTTGTAGCACCATCAGGAAGAAAATTGCCTTTCAGATTTTCATTATTTAACCACTCAGTGCGACATGTGCGGGTAGAGTTAGTCCTGACGTTAAAAGAATAAGCAGGCCTCACATGATTAGTAAAATCAGCCTTATAGTAATGTTGATGGGAAGCTACAATTCCATAACTGGCTGGTTTTGTGCCATTGAAGCGAGCAATTGCGGCATCGTAATCAACACTGTGTGCTGAATTAACCAATTTTGCTTGTTGAAGATTGGATAAGCGTGATGATTTATCCAATATATCGTGCCAACCAATTTGTCTGCCCACAACATTAAAATCGGAATATTTGCCCCTGAACGCTTTAAGATGGGCATTGAGCAAGAAGTTTGAAATACTTTCGAGTGCACTGCCGCTAAAAGCATAGCTGGTACCCAATAAATATAAAGCCCCCTGAAATTCATCTCTCCATAACGCGAACCCATAATTATCAATATACATTTGCGGGCCATGTTGCAGGAAAGAGTTATCATATTGCAAACCTTCAGTTAAAGTAGTAGGTGTAACTTCCTGTCTAAAAGCTGTCACCGCACTATCTAGCGGAACCACATTATTAGTCAAGGAAGCTCTATACATATAGGCCAATGCATTATATGTTTTGTTTGCACCAGTTGACTTCCATAGGTCGCCACGATTTAGTTTAATGGTCAAGGCATCAAATAGGGGACTTGGAAGTGCTGTATTACCAAAACTGAGAATGATTAATAATTGCCCCAGCTCATTAGGGACTGCTAACGCATTAAAGTACCAATTTTTGCAAATAGGATTCACTCTGTTCCAATAAGCCAGTGCTTTTGTTATTGCGCTTATGAGTGTCCTGTTTTGGTAAAGTAATGAACCAGAACGGGTATAAGCGAGTGCCATATACTGTAATCTTGAAATATGATTCATTGGTTGCCATGTGCTTATTGAAGGGTCCTTATAATTAATATCTACCCAAGTACTATCATTATTGTCAGCATCAGTAAGTAAATTTACATAATAGGTGTTTGCCAAACTATTTAAAGCAGAAGTACTTACCTGACTCTGCAAATCGTTGAAAACATTTGTACGTATCGTGCTGTATTGTGCTTTCACACTGAAAGAAAATACAGCGAGCAAAACGAAAGATATAAATAAATATAACTTTGATTTCATAATGAATTAATTATGTGTGATTTAATTGTTTTATCATTGTTATCCGGCAAACCGGATTGAAAATTTTTCATTGAATTTCTTTTTTACAAGACGACATTGACACTGAAGTTATTATACGAAATTTTTACACAGTCTCGATAAGTCAACTATTCAGTAAACATAATTTTATAAATACCACTGCTTATAGCGAAGTAAGGCCTCCATAAAATAATAATCGGCATAGGTCAAAGGTACATCTATTTCAACTTTGTGAGGAATAGATCCTACACAATGTTTGAGTAAATAACCACCATTTTCGCCTATTTTCGCTCTATATTTATCTGTCGAAAGCGATTTTAATACCTTTTCGGAAAAATCGATGTATTGTTTACTGTCTTTACTTCCAACATATTGCCCCAATTCCAGCAGAGCGGAGGCATTGATAGCTGCTGAAGATACATCTCTCAAAGCATTGGGAATATCAGGTGCATCAAAATCCCAATACGGAACACCATCATCAGGAAGATTATGATTATGTAAAATAAATTCTGCCACCTGTTTTGCTTGCTTCAAATACACGTTATTTTTTGTAAACCTGTACATTGTTATATAACCATATAAAGCCCAGCTTTGTCCGCGTGCCCATGCGCTTTCGTTGGCATAACCCTGAGCTGTCATTTTTTTATTTACAGCACCTGTTTTTGTATCATAATCCACCACATGATAACAACTGTAATCCTTCCGGAATTGATTTGCCAATGTAGTATTTGAATGATTGATGGCTATTTGATGCAGGATGTTTGTTCCACCGTTCTGAGCTGCCCATTCCAACATCTCTAAATTCATCATATTGTCGATGATAACTGGGCAATTAAATTTCACACTGGCAGGCCAGCTTTGGATAATTTTGGCTATAGGACGGTATCGTGTAGCTAATGAATTGGCAGACTTAATAATTACTTCTTTATAATATGGATTTTTTGTGAGCCGATAGGCATTTCCAAAACTGCAAAACATCATAAAACCCAAGTCGTGTGTTTCTGTGAAATTTTTAAGTGTATCCAAAAGGTTCAGACGTATTTTTGCTTCATTTAGCATGTTGCTGTCTTTGGTTCCTTCAAAAATATAAAGTAATGTTCCTGTGTAAAAGCCGCTACACCACCAATAAATATCGCTGTTTATATTTTTACCTTTTTCGAAAGTTTTAGGCATAGAATCTAAAGGTGTTTTTAGCATCAGCACCTTATATTGCTTTTGCGCAAACAAAAAATTCTCATCAATCAATTGCTTCATGGCTACGACTGACTTGTTTTGCGCTGCAGCACAACAAACAAAAAGCATGCTCAACCCTATAAAAAAAACCTTTTTCATATTTTTTCCTTTGTTTATGATAATTTTAATCGAACTAAAAAATTAAAAAAGCTATCAAAAGAGATAAAGTGCACATGCTGCATTTAATATATAATTTAACTAAAATATCTTTGATAACTTTCTACACGAAATGCTGAAAGCTTATTATTTAACTGTCAAAATAATTGATTTCGTGATTGTTTTCACACCCTCGATTGAATTATTGCTGGCCTCGAAAACAACCTCATATACTCCTTTAGTTCTGAATTGATAAGTGTAATTTCCATTCAGGGATGCTACCACTCCTCTATGAACCATCATTGCATTTTCTGATTTGTTTTTTACTGGAACACCTACACTGTGTATAACCCTCGACAAATCAATAGGACCAGAAATAATCCAACTCTCAACTCCAAGGGTATCGGTTGTAGACCTATTTCCCCATACTTGAAAGGAAGCTGTTTTAGAACTGGAAGCTTTGCTAAAGCCATTGCTACCGCCGGTATAAACATCCGGTGCAAAAACCATAGACCCCTTGCTACATATCGTACCCCATCCCTGACTCACAACGACAGGAAGTGCTACCGGGAATAATGTTGGCAAAACTATGGCAGGTGTCAGTATAGTATTAAATCCAAATTTTGAATAATTATTTAATGTGATAGCACTAATTGTCCATCTCTTTTGAGTAACAAAGGGTGCAGCCGTGTATTTAAAAGCCAACCAAATCGGTCTGTTTTTTTCGGCAAAATCATTTAGATTTATGCTCCCCGAACCTGCCAACAGGTTACTGCTTGCCCATGTAGCCCGATTGGAAATATCAGTCCAAATAGCAGCAGGGAAAACCAAGGAGTCAATCGCATTTTTTTGCGTATAGTTAGGTATTCCGTCTGCCCAAGTAGAGGCCGGAATAAGCAATGAATCAATTGCATTTTTGCGAACATAAGAAGATACATTATCAGAAATAAGTAATTGCATATTTCCATCAGTACCTGCAACATTCAGTTGCGATTTATAACTAAAAATCACAGAATCCTGTTTTGCTGAAATTTGATTCCTTAAAGCATAAATTCTGCCATTTTCACCCGAATAATAGGTTATAACATCTGGGTTGCCCGTAAAACGGTAGAATATAGTATCACCGACATTATATGTGTCAGATATAATTCCAGAGCTATTGTATGCCTGAACATCAAAATCAACATCCTGCACTTCTAAGGAATTGCTGCAGGATACGAAAACATAAATGGATAGAATATATATGAAATATTTTTTAATTGTAATCATATTAACTGATTTAAAGTTTAAATATCAATAATTTGGATTCTGAACCATTGATTTATTCAATAGCATTTCGGCAGCCGGTATTGGCCATAGCAAACATTTATTTCCTGCTGCTATTATATTTTCAAATCCTCGATTCGACCTTGAAATTTGACTTAAGGGGAGTGAATTAACTGTATTGTACTGAATTACTTCTTTTATTCTCTGCAAGTATATTCCCCAACGAATCAAATCACCCTTTCTGTTCCCTTCAAAACATAGTTCGCGTTGTCTTTCGTCTTGTATGTCAGCCAAAGTCAGCGTTGCAAAATCAATTGTAGGGTCAGCAACAAAAGGATCTTTTCCGTATCCCCTGCGCAGCACCTGGTTAATAGCTTCCAATGCTTTGGGCGTTGAACCATTAATACTAAACTCGGCTTCGGCCAGCATCAATAATACATCCGAATAACGCAATAACGGAAAATCAACATCTGTATTCCAGCTGGGTTTTATAGTATAACCTGCCGGCATAGCCTCGTATTCCCGACGCCATTTACCCACAGGCCGACTTGCCAAGGCATCAGAAATACTGAAAAATGACCTACTTGCAGTAGCCTGTGAATTTCCGGTAAGCCAATAAGGGGCAACCGCCCAGTCCCTTCTCAAATCACCTTCACCATATTTTTTATATAAATATTGCTGGGCATTTACAGTACTGGATGTAGAACCATAGACAGGATCGTTGCCACTATTGCTTATTCCTATTTGTGCACCTAATTTTCCCGAAATGCTTAAGGCTGCTGATTCAATAAAGAAATCCACCTCCCACATCGATTCTTTGACAGAATAGATATTAGTTGCATAATTCACAAAAAGTTGTGCATAGCCATTATTTTTGTATGCCGGATTGCCTTTACTGCCATTATTGGCTTTATAGTAAATTGGTAAACCTCTTTGATTAAACACGTTGAGCGTATCTGCATTAGTCAATAATGAATGAATATTTGAAGCTTGTACTTTTTCCGCCCAAACTAAGGCATCATTATATCTGGTTGTTTCTTTCAAAGGCTCACCCGCCATGTAGAGGCAAACACGAGCCAGAATACCTTGGGCAGCTGTTTTTGAAATGCGACTATTACCACCATTGTATTTAGCAGACTTAATGGAACTTAAATAAACCTCAGCCTCTGTCATGTCCTTCAATATCTGGTCATACACATCCTTTATGGTATTGCGCGGCACAGCTGTATTTGTAACATCGGCTGAAGGTGAAATCTTTATAGGTACACCACCAAAATACTGAACCAGAAGAAAATGATAATATCCCCTCATAAATTTCGCCTCGGCCAAATAGGATGCTCTTACACTGTCCACTACATTCACTTTAGCATTGTCGATATTGGCAATCAATAAATTGGCCCGTTCAATCCCAACATAACAATCTCGCCAGAAATTACCAATTTTGTCATTCGTAATATCTTGTGTATTTACTGCCACCGAATTAGATGGGCTAACTGTTGTGAAGCACATATATCCATTATCGTCCATTCCAATTGCTTGAATTGATAGTAATTCGCCATAGGTGGTTTGAGAGCTTAACGGATTGTAAATACCATAAATAGCTGCCGTTAAATCGGCTTCCGTTTTGTAATAATTTTCGGGTTCTACCGAATCTTTTGGCTGTATATCCAGAAAGCTATCGCAGCTGTTTAAAAAGAAAAGCCCAGCAACAATCGTTGCAAATAGAACGGTTGTATTTCTTGACCAAAAGGTTTTATTTTTTAATGAAATATATGTTTTCATTCTTATTATTGTGTTAAAATTACTTTTAAAATTTCAAATTCACTCCGCCTGTAATTGACAGTGCTTTAGGGTAACCACTCCAGTCTAAACCAGGTGTTAATACACTGTTGTAGGTGCTCACTTCTGGATCCATTCCTGCGTATTTAGTCCATGTAAATAAGTTTTGACCTGACACATATACTCTAACGGATTTTATTTTCACTTTTTTTAGCAATTGCTCTGATATATTATATCCAAAAGATAGGGTTTTGAAACGAATATAGGATCCATCTTCAATGGTTCGGCTTGAGTAGTATCCGGAGGGTCCTTGTCCGCCTACTCTAAAATTTTTACTATTTGTATTCTCTGAAGACCAGCGATCCAAATAACTTGAAAATTGATTGAAGTTTGAAGAATTATTCACATTTCCCTCAAAAACCATCCTATTCACATTTTGAATATCATTTCCATAACTCCATTGAAAAAATAGGCTCAAATCAAAACCATTGTAGGTGAAATTGTTTCCAAATCCACCTGTATGAATTGGAGTTCCCCTACCAATAATGGTATTATCGTCCTGATTAATAATTCCATCTCCATTTAAGTCTTTAAATTTTATATCTCCGGGCTGAATAGCTCCTCTAGCTGTACCATTAGTGGGTACATTATCTTTAAGTACCCAATGGCTGCCACGACCTACATTAGCAGCAGCAGGATTCAATGCTGTCGATTGATAAAAATCGTCATATCCATAATTTCCATCCCACACCAATCCATACATCTGACCGAGTGGCTGACCAATTTTGGAAGCATACGAAGGGGAAGAAAAATACTGGGCATCCCATCTTGTAACAGATAACAACGTTTCCTGATTTTCGGACAAAGCCAATACCTTACTTTGGTTAAATGAGATGTTGAAACTTGAAGTCCAGCTAAATTTTTTAGTCCGAATATTATCTGTATTAATTGTAAGTTCAAGCCCTTGATTGCGTAAACTCCCAATGTTTTTATATGCGTATCCATATCCAATAAATGGTGGGAGTTGTGCATTTAACAGCAAATCTGTTGTGTTTTTTTGATAAATATCGGCGGTGAAACTGATGCGTCCTTTAAGAAATGATAAATCAACCCCTAAGTTTGATTGTGTAGTTGTTTCCCACTTTAAATTTGTATTTCCAATACTTGATGGTATGGCGCTGATTGGAATTGAATTTCCGTTAACGAAAGGTGCTTGCGTTAGTCCTGTAGTTATGGTACTAAAGGTGGAGTATCCATCAATTCGATTATTTCCGGTTTGACCCAAACTAAAACGAACGCTCAAATCAGACAACCAATCAATCTTATCTTTCAACCATTTTTCATTGGTAGCCCTCCATTTTACTGAGCCCGATGAAAATCCGGCCCAACGATTCTCTTTACTGAATTTGGAGGATGCATCCAATCTATGGGAAAAAGTGAAGTAATACAAATTGGAATAATCATAATTGACACGCCCCAACACGGATGCCATAGTGGATTCCGAAAAAGAAGAAGTTACTTGTTTTGGAGTGCCTTCATCCAATCCATTAAGCCCTAAGCTGGTATTGGGCAGTTGAATTGCTGATGCCCCGTACGTTGAATATGAATCTCCATTTTCGCTTAATACGGCTGTAAGTATTAGGTTGTGTTTATTATTGAATTTCTTTTTATAAGTAAGTATGTTCTCGTTAGACCAATTTTTACTATCATAAACAATGATAGAACCATTTACCCCATTTATTGAACCATTTCCTGTTTTAGGATTTCCTTGTGAGGTATATTCATCGAAAAAACGATTGTTTTTATTGACGGAATTGTTAATGCCTCCTGTAACTCTTAGCAGTAAATCTTTACTTAACTTATATTCAGCATATACATTCACGTTTAAGGTGTTTTTAATTGACTCGTTAAGTGTATGTTTTTGATTAATAATAGGATTTATTAAATTTCGTTGCGCCACATCTGCACCATCAAATACTACCGATGGGTCCGTAAATTCTGACTCAAGGTTCATTACTTGGTTTCCATTGGCATCGAGCGGTGTAACCGGACGGTAGCCCCAAATTCCGGAAAAAGGGGCACTCGTTGAGCTATAATATCCACTTACCTGAGCAGGCATGGGTGAATTACCATACACTTTGTTTTGAGCTGACATTGCATTTACCCCAATTTTAAGTTTGGCATTTACTATCTGATCTAATTTAATCCGACCCTGATAGCGTGAATAACCCGTAGCTATTGTTATACCTTTTTGATCGAAAAAATTACCCGAAATCAAATAGCTAGTTTTGTCGGTCCCACCCGAAATACTCATGTCGTAATTTTGCAAGCCGGCAGGTTTCCACATTAGATTTTGAAAATCAACCGATTTCTGATTCGAGTAATCTTCGAGAGTGGCGTATTTAAAATATTCACTAGCTGTATAGGTTATTGTTGAAAGTGCACTGGAACCAGGTATTGTAGTATAATTATTCGATAATATGTCCCTGTCAAGTTGATATTGAAGATACTCGGTACTGGACAATAAGCTCATCGTTTTTAATATCCGTTGATCTCCATAATATGCATTTATAGAAACAACAGGTGCACCAATTTGCCCCTTTTTGGTGGTAATAATGATTACTCCATTGGCACCACGAGCTCCATAGATTGCAGTGGCTGAAGCATCTTTGAGAACTTCCATACTTTCAATATCATTAGGATTTATCGAATTATCGGCAGTTTCCAACGGGAATCCATCCACCACCCACAAAGGACTATTGCTCTGCGTAATGGAATTGGCACCACGAATGACAATATTGGGCAATGATCCCGGTTGTCCATCGGGCGAAGAAACAACCACTCCGGCAGCTCTACCACTTAACATGTCGGTAAAGTTTCCTACCGATGCTTTACTCATGTCCTTTACATTTATACTCACTAACGAACCCGTTAAATCAGAACGTTTTTGAGAACCATAACCCACAGCTACTACTTCATCCAATAGATTGGCGTCATCTTCCAAAACGATATTAAGGGAGGTTTTTCCAGCTAAAACTATTTCTTGCTTTTTCATCCCAATAAAAGAGAATACGAGCGATTTAATTGTTGAAGTAACCGACAAGCTGAATTTCCCGTTAATATCTGTTACAGTGCCTTTTGAACTGCCTTTTGCCATTATACTAACACCTATTACAGGTTCTCCCTTTGAATCTTTTACTATCCCAGTAATAACATCGTTCTGCGCATATAGTAGGTTCATTCCTGTAGCTACTTGCATCGTGTAAATCATTATAAAAGCAAGCAGTACTTTCATCGTCCCGAGTGATTTGAATACCTGCTTCAATGAATGATTTTGTATATTTTTTATTTTTTTCATAAATTTGATAAAATAATTTAAATTTCCTCTTTTGACAAGTGAAATTGTGAGTGCAGATGAATAAATTGTTTCAATACTTATCAGGAAAGATCGTGAGCTATTTCTGCTAAAAGAAGTCTCGTAAAAGAGCCTTATTAGCAGTTGTAGTGTTGAGGTTAAGTAATAAACTGAAATTGAAACTATCTGACTACTACTTTCTGAGTTTTACCATTCGCCATAACCAAGTAGATACCTGGGCGAAGCACTATACGGTCGGCACTTGAAATAGCTTTTGCTATTTGCACTCCTTGAAGACTAAAAACTGTATAATTATTAGCTTCTGGTACTATCAATACTCCATTTGAAATATAAATACCTTTGTATTCTTCAATTTCTTTAACCGATGTAGTTGTTGGAGTGAATGACATTGATTTCAATAAAAAATACGGACCTTCACTTAGATATCTGATTCGAAGCTGAACTGCACCCGAGATATTCACATTTACAGCTGCAGGAGGATTAGAGCCGGCTACTTCTGGATTGGCAACTTGTGTCCAAGTGAGGCCGTTATTAATAGTTGACTCCACAAATAATGTTTTAGAAACAGCAATTCCATCCATCATAACAGCAGCAATATTGAACACACCTACGCCATAAGTTAATGCAGGCAGATATATAAAACTTGTTGACCCAATTGCAGTATTTTGAAGCACACCAATTGCGGTACCCCCCTTTGGATATTCCCGCAATCCAATATTCATTGATTCCACACCTACACCTAAAATTTCGGTAATTTTATTTAATGATGCAGGAAGTGTTTGAGGACTCATTTGACTGAAATCCTTGATGAATGATGCTACGGGCGTACCTATATAAGTTCCCTGTGTATTAAAAGTTGGAGTGAAAGCAGTTACGGCTACTGATTTAAACATAAAATATCCACCCGCATTATTGTATCTAATTCTAAGCTGTACTCTTCCGGGTATTCCTAAATTGATTAAAGGAGGAGTTGTAGCTCCGGTAACGGTGAGTGCAATATATGTAGTCCAAGTCAAACCATCGTTCAAGGAATAATCGATAAATAATGTATTCGCTTTAATGTCTGTAAGCACAACGCGAAGTGCATTAATATTTATTGTACCCGCACCATTGGCTAAAGTTGGAAGATATATGGTACTAAAAAGTCCATAACCCGAAGTGGTGGTAGTTATCAAGCAATTTGTAGTAGGACCTCCTGTTGGATAAGGTCTACTTACAGTTTTATAACGAACAAGTCCTGCCAGTTGAATTTCTTGTATGGCATCTTGTTCTGTTGGAACATCTGTTATTTTGGTTGTAGTAAAGTCGATATTTATAGAAGGCACATCACTCCCCACATAAGCACCATTGGCTTCGTAGTTGATGGTTTGAGCCATAATGCCTAATGAACAGCAAGAAGCAACTAAGAGAGTAATAATTTTAGGTGATTTCATATTATTTGATTTTAGATGATTTGTATTATTGAATTATAAAACATAGAATTTAAATAAATTCTATGTTTTATTTAATCTTATTATCTGTGTTTGAATAAATTGACAATTCAAATATAACGTAACATTAGTTTTGATTTTAAATGATTTCCAATCAAAACATTGCTAAATTATTAATTGACAATTACCTTATGTGCATTACCTGTAGTTTTTACTAAATAAATACCTTTACGAAGTGCAATAGGATTGTTGGCCGACAGGTCTTTTGCCAGTTCCAACCCTTGTACTGTATACACACTATAAGTATTAGCTCCAGAAACATGTAATTCGCCATTCGACACAAATACGCTACTGTTGTCTTTTGCATTATTTACATCTGTGGTGCCATAACTTCCTACATTTATCGATTTCAAAATGAAATATGGCCCTGCATTTGTAAA
>CAYXQZ010000002.1:35592-55757 GCA_964466415.1 uncultured Paludibacter sp. | reverse complement strand
GAAACAAATGCAAAAAGAATCCACATATAGCTATTGAGTTTGTTGTAGAAATTGGTGTAATTTTTAAAAATGCAAAAACAGCTTGTTCTGGAAAACCCCATACAAGCTGTTTTTTTTATTATTGGCTAGCCTGGTAAATACACCAAGCAAACTCGTATTACATTAAATCTAAAGCTAGACTTACAAACTGTTTATTGCATTTAAATCTTCGAAAGCTACTTGCAAACGAGCAATAAGCGATTCTTCTCCTTTGCGTAACCATACGCGTGGATCGTAATACTTTTTGTTTGGTTTTTCAGAACCTTCTGGATTGCCAATTTGACCTTGAAGATATTCGCGATTTTTAGCTTCAAATCCACGAATTCCATCCCAAAATGCCCATTGAGTATCCGTATCAATATTCATTTTAATTACACCATAGCTAATGGCTTCACGAATTTCTTCGTGTGATGAGCCTGAACCACCGTGGAAAACAAAGTTAACTGGATGTGCATCGGCTGTACCTGTTTGAGCTTTGATATACTCTTGCGAATTTTTCAAAATTTTTGGAGTCAACTTCACATTACCTGGTTTGTAAACACCGTGTACATTACCAAACGAAGCTGCTATAGTGAAGTTTGGCGATATTTTACTCAAAGCTGCATACACTTTGTAAACATCTTCGGGTTGCGTATATAATAAACTATTGTCAACGTCGCTGTTATCAACTCCATCTTCTTCGCCACCAGTAATACCCAATTCCATTTCCAAAGTCATACCCATTTTACTCATACGAGTAAGGTATTTTTCGCAAATTTCAATATTTTCTTCAAGTGGTTCTTCCGACAAGTCGAGCATGTGAGAACTGAAAAGAGGTTTACCAGTTTCAGCAAAGTTTTTTTCGCTTGCATCCAACAATCCATCAATCCAAGGAAGTAATTTTTTGGCAGCATGATCGGTATGTAATACTACACGTACACCATAAGCTTCAGCTAATGTATGAATGTGTTTTGCACCTGCCACAGCGCCTAAAATAGCAGCTTGTTGACCTTCTAGTTTTAAACCTTTACCAGCATTAAAAGCTGCACCGCCGTTCGAAAACTGAATCATAACAGGAGCATTGGCCACTTTGGCTGCTTCGAGCACTGAGTTTACAGTTGACGAGCCTACTACATTCACAGCCGGAATAGCAAAACCGTTTTCTTTAGCTACCTTAAAAATAAATTGCAAGTCGGATCCAGTAACAACTCCTGGTTTTACGACATCTGAAATTTTACCCATAATTTATAATTTTTTGTTTTTTTACAGAGAGCAAAGGTAATATTTTTATGTGTGTAAAGTTGCACTTTTTTGGTTAAAAATTTCTTGAATTATATTTTTTAAGTTCCATATCTAAAAATGAAAACTATTTAACAACCCCTAAAACTCCCTACTATTGGCAGTTTCAGAGCATCGCAGAAGATATATTACAAAATTATTTAATTAATATAAGTTAATTATAAAGTATATTTTTACTTTATTCATTTTTGTAATGATTACAATTTGGAAGACCAATTATCTGATATACAAAGTATAATAATAAATTAATTTAATATATTAAGCAGACATTTGTGAAATTTCGTAGTTTTATAAAGCTACATACTTAATTTTCTATTTTTTAGTGTAGTAATTATTACTACATTCGCATTCGAAATGTAGCACATAAAGGGGTTTCAGATATTTCTGGCACATTATTTTATTTAATAAATTACAAATTCAAGAATCAAACAAAATAGCTCTGATAATAATATTGGAGTCAATAAATCAAAATCTCTAATTAATAATTAAAAAAGTTTTTATGAAAAAAATTAGTTTAGCAGCAGTAATGCTGATTTGTGGTTTTAGTGCATTTGGACAAGCAGTGAAAGACAGAAATGTTATTCCAGTAGCTGTAAGTTTAAATCAGGTATTACGCATGACTGTTACAAACGGTGGTAATATCGAGTTTGTGTTCAACACAATCGAAGATTACAAAAACGGTATTTCATCGCAAATTGCTTCGGGAGCAGCTAACCCTGCAACTTCAGGCTCTATGTACAAAACAGACTTTACTGTTTCTTCATCAACTCGTTGGGCTTTAACTTATGGTACTGAAGAACCAACTTTCCTTGGTACTGACAATCCTAACACAGCTTTTTCGTTGGACAATGTTGGTTTTTCTATTACTAACAATGGTCTTAACGCATTCGAAGGTGCTGCTTTAGCTAAAGGTACAACAGCAGGTGCTTCGTTGTTTAGCGTTTCAACAGCTAATGCAACTCAAGTAGCTCGCCTTGAAACTTACCCTGTTGTTCTTATCGAAGACAACAACACCGTAAATGCAAATGCTGGAGATGCTGCCGACAACTCATTTACATTAAACTGGCGTTGTGGTACAGCCGAACAAGGAACTGTACGTCCAATGAATCCTGTAAAAATTATCGATCAAAATCCTAGTCCTGCACCAGATCGTTACGTTGTAAACGTAATGTTCGATTTGGCTATTGACTAATTCGAAAAAAAATAGTAATTTTGAAGATTGATCAACGCAGCGTAAGTGTTGGTCAATCTTCTTCTTGTTTATGTATTGTGCATTTAAATATAACATGTTAATTACCAGACTATTTTTATTGAAAATATTTATTGTAACAGTGGTGCTTTGCAGCAACACTGAACAAGTGTTTTCGCAAGAATGGAATGCAGCACGACTAAATGTACTTTATGGTAGCAGCTTACCTTTGAATTTTAGCAGTTTAAGTAAAATTAAAAAAGGAATTGAAGTTCAAACTGGCACACGCTTTGGCATTTCGCTAGCCGACTCTAGTAAAGTAGGCCATGTACTTCAAGGTTTTGTTTTATATTTTAGAGCCTTTAATAATCAGGCAAATATAAAAGGTGATGTATATGTTTTACCTCTAAACAGATTACGAGTTAAAGCGGAAAATGTGATAGGTCTTGAAAGTGGACACTCGTATGGTTATCAGGATTTATCATCGGATTGGGTACCGTTATTTTCGTATACCAATGTAAGTTGGACAGATTTAAACTGGGCAAACAATCAACTAAATATTTCTTATGAATGCGGCAAACCAGTTTCGGCTGGTGGCAATGGTTCACTTATGGGCGAAGATCCTGACTATTACAACATCGAAATTGAATTTGAACTCGTACCTACAGGTCCTGGATTTTGAGTTTTAAGCCATCCCCAATGATAGCACACAAGCAACAACATAGCTTCTACCACTTCATTCGCACTTCTGTTGTGTTCTTTGCTTGTATTTTACCATCACAGCTTTATTTACATTCGCAAAACAATGCGTTGGGAATAGAAATGCAATTTAGCAAACCAAACGATAGTATTGTAGCTGGCAATATGAGCTTCAATATTCTCAAAATTTACAATGCATCATCCCAAGCAGTTAATGCTAAAGTAACATTTACGTCGCCTGAGAATTGGAAAATAATAAGTATGGGCAATGAAGATGTTACAATTAATAGTGGCGACACTACATACTTGCCTATTCACATTTCGCCTTCGAGCAATGCTACCGGAGGTGTATCCTACATTGTATCAGCAATGCTACGCACCGATGACCAAGCCTCGATGGCATCAACCAACATATCGATTATTGCTGCAACACGTTGGGAGTTTTCGGTTTACAAAACCAATCTTTATTTTACCGAAACCAATCCTAACACAACACTTCAAATACGTTTATCGAACAAAGGCAACACCAATGAGCTTATTAAACTCGATTACAAAGTTGGAAAGCTAATTTCGTTTAGAGGCAGCAGCGATGGTTATTTGGAATTCATTAACTTACCAGCCTATCGCGACACTACTATTTATCAAACAGTAGCTTACCAAACAAAAATGAACCCTACTGACCGAATGCGCTATCAAAACAACTGGAAAGAGTCGTCGGTAATGATTAGTGCTTCGTCCGATAAAAATATGCAAGCTACAGCGCTTCAGCTTCAAAAACTAAATAGCATTTTTGTAAACCAACGAAGTCAAAGTTCATCGCCTCTTAATTTGGACTATCAAATGTATAACCTGATGTCAACTCAACCCATCAGAAATAGTATAAGAGCTTATGGAAGTATATTATTTCCTAAAAACAGGGAATTGCAATATTCTACAGGAATTCAAAGCTTGTATTTTGGTGGAAATGAGGAATTTGATTTTGACAGGCAATTTTTATACAACCTTACTTACAACACGCGTATAAGCAACATTCAACTTGGTTACAATGTAAGTAATGGGAGTTTACACACATTAAATGGACGTGGATTAACAGGGTTATTACGTTTAAAGGGAAATACTCTTATAAATTATGCATTGATTCAAAACCCATATTCGAATATTTTTGGGCAAAGTGTGGGAGTAAGCAAAAGTTTAGGTCGTATATCATTTAACACCGAATTTATTAATGAAAAAGCCACTTCAAACACATACAAAGCCACCTCAGCATCGGCAGGATTCGGTCTAACGCTATTCAAGTATCACTCGCTTAATTTTCAGGGTCTAGGCTCAAAAGTAACTCATACTTTAGGTGCACACGATACAACAGTTACCGGGTTCAGCTACAGATTTACGTATAATATTAGATACAAGGACTTTAACTTGCGATTTAATACCATGAGCTCCGAAAAAAATTATATTTTAAATTCGGGCATACAACAATCTTATTTAGATGGAAGGTACAGACTGAACGACAAGCTATATCTAACACTTTATGCTAATCGCCAGCTCTATGCAACTTCGCGTTTTCCTTCAAATTTTAATAATCCTGTTAATTACAATCTTTCCGATTATGCCCGATTAAGCATGTCCATTTATGCTTCTAACGTAATTTATCAAATAGGGCCAAACTATAATGGCTCAAGCCGACAAATGTTTAGTGGGGCACAAAACTTTAAAAACGAATTTATAACCTATCAACCAGGAATTTGGTCATCGGCAACTGTTAAACTTGGAGGTTATCGCTCCATTACTCCTAACCTTACTCTGAGTAATATCCGATTCAACTTTAAAACTACTGACCCTAGTTTAAAAAACTTTGAACTTAACAATAATTTATTCTACACCGTAGGGTTAAATTATTTCGACAACGTGTGGCGCGTAAATGCCTACTATACAAGCGGTTCTACTAGCGACTTATACCGCAGCGTACAAGTCGACGAACAACCAACACTGTCGAGTAGTATTCAATTCAGACCTTCGTATGAAAATTATTTTTTCAACCGCAAAATAAAACTCAGCGCATACCTGAATTATGCATATTATATGCCATCGGGCCGCGAAAACATATCATACAATGTAAAGTACGATCATTTTATGAAAAATGGTTGGAATTTATCCATAAGTGGATTTATGTATACTAATATACGAGTTCTTGACGATGAAGCAGGACGTGTATCGACTAAAGATTTGAATTTTGTAGTAGGCATTAATAAAGCATTTAACATACAACAACCACGCTTGAAATATCATAATTTAAAAGCGGTATTCTTTAATGATTTAGATGGAAATAGAATTAAATCGGACAATGAACCTCCTGTATCGGACATATTGGTTACAATTGAGAAAGATCAACTCAAAAATAATGAGATAAGCACTATACCCGAAATAAAATTAATTTCGGATGTAAAAGGAGAGGTTTTAATCGAAAACTTACCACGTGATAGATATCATTTAAACTTTGATCCACTTACTAACCTCCAATATCTCTATTTTTTAAATGGCACTGAACAAGGTTATTACAACGAAAAAGACAACACTTTATTTATACCACTTGCCGAAAGTTATAAAATAAAAGGTAAAATTATATTGGCTCGCGATGCCAATAGCACGGAAGGTAAAATTGATTTAAGTGGTGTACGAGTTACTGCCCGAGGTAAAAATGGAGAGAACTACTCCGTGTTAACCGATAACTTTGGTGCGTTTATTCTTAGTGTACCCAATGCTGATAAATATTCAGTAAAAGTGAATAATGTTTTTGGTGAGTATTTCCGTATTGATAACGACGAAATACAAGTACAATTCACTCAGAACAAAACTATTAACGTGGATTTTATATTTGTGGAGAAACGACGCGAAATACAATTTGATAACGGAAATCAACTCTATAAATTCAATAGCATTGGTAATCCGTAATTAACATCAACGAGTATATTCGGCATGATACTGAATATCGTTTATACCATCATAAATTACATAGTCCAACACCATCTGCTTAAAATCGGCGCTTACTGTTCCATACCCTGACTTAATTCGAATATTTGAATTCTCGGTAGGTGGAAATGTGAGTTTATTCTCAATTACTGTAAAATTTATATCGTATTCGCCCGAAACGCCAATATTATGAAAATTACTGAATAAATAATTTGTGTCGCCACTTTTGGATTTAAAAATATCGATCAGATAAGTGCGTTGTCCCCTCTGCGAAGTTTCACTGCATTTCCAAGCTCCTTTAATACTTGTATAATTTACAGGGTCATTACTAACACAGGCACTAAAAATTACAAGTATCAAAAGCATTGATACAACAATATTATTTTCGCTTTTTCTTAGGAATAATTTCGCCATTTTTGTAATACGTTGTTTCTACCAATTTACCATTCTGATTGTATGCCTTTGCTATACCGTTTCGCTGACCTTTTTCAAATGTTATTTCGGACATTAATTTTGAATCTTTGTAATAAGTAGCCCAAATACCCGATTTGTAATCATCAACATACATTCCCTTGTTCTTAAGCTCTCCTGTTTCGTAGTAAAAAAGCCACTCTCCCACTGCCTTTCCATTTTTGAAATTTCCTTTTTGCTTAATAGCACCATCAGGATAATTAATTACCCATTCGCCATCGAACACATCATCCAAGTATTTGCCCGAAGTATAAACATTTCCATTCGGGAAAAGCGATTTCCATTTGCCATTTTTCTTATTGCCTTTGTAAGGCCCAGTTTGTCTTACAACAACTACTGTTGAGTCGTAAAACTCCTTCACAACACCCTGAATGCTATCATTTGCATATAAGCACTCATATTTTAAATTCCCCGAAGGATAAAACCATGATAATTTACCATTTAATCTACCATTTCGGTACTGACAAATTTTATTTACAGTTCCATTAGCATAATCCTTGTAATAATCAATAAACTGACCATCGCAGAACCCATTTTTCATAATAGCACGGTCACGTATATTTCCATTTTCAAAATAAGTTACCGAAAAACCATCCTCTATTCCCATTTTATACGAACGCATAATCCGTGGTCTACCATCCTCGTAATAAGCCTTAAAATCGCCATCGAGCAATCCTTCCTTATACGTACCTGTTTCTTGAATTTTTCCGTCTTCGTAGTAATTAATCACAACCCCATGCAATTTATCTTGCATATATTCAGCATGCTGCATCAACTGCCCTGTTGGGTAATAAAATTTCAAAGTACCATCAAGTAAACCCTTATCGTACCGAAGTTCTTGTTTTAAAATACCATTATCGTAATAATCCACCCATTTGCCATCGAGTTTATCATAGTCGTACAAACCTTCTTGCCATAATTTTTTATCAGCATACCATATAGTATAGAATCCGTGTTTTACGGTTCCTAATTTTTGATGATCTATAACAAAATAAACTTCTTTGGGCTGTTTTTTTGCATCATCATAAAAAGTGGAAACTTTACGTTGAGCAGTAACAAAAACAGACAAAGTAATAAAAACGAGAATAATATATAAGCGATTGGTTATCATTTTATTTCGAGCATAAGTTGTGTTCCACCTAGTGGCTGACGGTGACCATAATCAATAATTGCACCTAAAACATATTTTCCTTTTACTGCAATGCGAGGCATTTGTAAAGTTACTTTACGCGACGCATCAGGATAGACTGTTGTTTTAACTACACTGAATTTTTCTTCTTTACCAGTCTGTAAATTAGCAAGTTGTAAATATACATTCGCATCAATAACCTTATCGCCTACGTTGGACACCATCACTTCAAATAGTTGCAATTTATCTGACTTTTTAGTAATTTCTTTTAAACCGTTAATCGTAGCTTTATAATTTGTATTGCTACGTGGCGACTGCTTTACCATCACTACAATGCGAGGCACTAATAAAACCCCTGTGGCCAGCGTTTTATCTGCTTCGAATGCCGATTGTTCTTTGGCAACTTCGACATGTACCATACACCAACGCGACGAAAAGCCATCTTTGGGAACCGTCATCATTACATCGAGTTGTGCTGTTTGATTGGGATTTAGTTCAATAAACGATGGACTGATATTTATCCAATCAGCACATGAGCGCTTACTACTACCGAGTGGTACTATTTTTCTATTTCCATCGGCATCCAAAATAAAATCCGATATTTTTAAATTGTATTTTTGAGGCTGAGCCGAGTGATTGATAAGTGTAAGTTGCTTTTTCTGAATTTCGCCAGGCTCGGCATTGAAATTCATTAATACAGGCGAAACTTCAAAATCCTGAGCAAACATCATTCGCACTAATAACGACATGAATATAATTAAAACAAATTTACGCATAACTATCTTATTAAAGGGAAATCTAGTTGAAATTGACATTGAAAATATTTATCAGACAAAAATACAATTTTGTGAGCAAATATACATTAGTAAAAGGATTAAAAATTCAAAACCAATAGATTTTTTGTTCATTTTAAAGCTATTATTCATTAAATCATGTTTTTTTATTCCTATCTTTGTTGTTCAAACGACTAAATATGAAGAAAATATTCATTTTTATTGCATTTTTCAGTATTCTAATTAGTTGTGCCAATAAATCGCAACAGCAAACCGAAGATAAAAAGCCTGTTAATGTGCCGGCCTTTAATGCCGATTCTGCTTATTATTTTGTAAAAACACAGGTCGATTTTGGCGCACGTGTACCGAACACGGAAGCTCACAGACAATGTGCGGCTTATCTTTCGCAAACGCTCAAGCGTTTTGGAGCTGAGGTTATTGAGCAACGAGCAGTACTTACTGCCTTTAATGGCGATAAACTCAATGCAGTGAATATAATTGGATCATTCAACCCCGAATCATCCAATCGGGTCTTGCTTTTTGCACATTGGGATTCGCGCCCGTGGGCCGATAACGACCCCGACCCTGCCAATCATAAAACACCCGTAATGGCTGCCAACGATGGTGCAAGTGGTGTAGGAGTATTGCTCGAAATGGCTCGTCAGTTCAGCATTCAAAAACCCGAAATTGGAGTAGATATAATATTTTTCGACGCCGAAGATTATGGTGCTCCGCAAAATTATTCAGGTGCTTCGGAAGATGCTTGGTGCTTGGGTTCGCAGTATTGGGCAAATAATCCACACAAAGCAGGCTATACAGCTGAATTCGGAATTTTACTCGATATGGTTGGTGCGCCCAATGCTACTTTTTACAAAGAAGATTTTTCAATGTATTATGCTGCAGGAATTGTAGAAAAAGTGTGGTCAACAGCTGCTACTTTAGGCTTTAGCAATTACTTCAGAGATGAAAAGACTGGTGCAATTACCGACGATCATGTTTATATAAATAAAATAGCAGGCATCCCGAGTATCGATATTATTCAGTATCGCAACGAAGGACAAAATTCTGGATTCGGGCATTATTGGCACACCGTGAACGACACCATGGAGAATATTGATAAAAATACCCTTTTTGCTGTAGGTACAACGGTGATGCATGTGGTGTATAATGAATGATATGGTGATGTGATGATGAGTTGATATGATGATGTGGTAATCAAAATTCGTAAAATTTGTAACATTCGTGCATTTAATTCGTAGTTGGAAAATATGAAATTCAAAAAAATAGCAGTAAAAATAGGTAGTAATGTACTTACTCGTGCTGATGGTACGTTGGATATTACACGTATGTCGGCATTAGTCGATCAGATAGCTGTGTTGCACAAAAAAGGTGTGGAAGTGGTGATGATTTCGTCGGGAGCTGTGGCTTCAGGGCGAAGTATGTTGGGACTTAATAAGAAATTAGATGTGGTGGATCAACGTCAGCTTTATTCGGCTGTTGGTCAAGCAAAGTTAATAAATCATTACTGGGATTTGTTTCGCAACCATAGCATAACGGTAGGCCAGGTTCTTACTATGAAGGAAAATTTTGGCAGTCGCCGACATTACCTGAATCAGCGCAACTGCATGCAAGTGATGCTCGATAATAAAGTAATTCCTATTGTAAATGAGAACGATACCGTGTCGGTGTCGGAACTTATGTTTACCGACAACGACGAACTCTCGGGACTTATTGCTTCGATGATGGATATGGAAGCGCTGATAATTTTAAGCAATATCGATGGCATTTACAATGGTTCGCCCACAAATCCTGAGTCGAAAGTAATTCGCGAAATTCAGAAAGGGCAGGATATTTCGGACTTTATCCAGACTACCAAATCCACATTCGGACGAGGCGGCATGGGTACCAAAACAACCATTGCGCGCAAAATTGCCGACGAAGGTATAGATGTATATATTGCAAACGGCAAAACCGATAATATTTTACTAAAATTGCTCGATAAAAAAGCCGATGTGATTTGCACGCGCTTTGTGGCTTCGACCGATGAAGTATCGAGCGTGAAAAAATGGATAGCACACAGTCAGGGCTTTGCCAAAGGCGAAATTCATGTGAACGAAAACGCCGCCAAAGCTCTTAACGGCGAAAAAGCAGTGAGTCTGTTACCCATTGGTGCAACAAAAATTGTTGGCGATTTTGAAAAAGACGATATTGTCAAAATAATTGACCACGCCGGACATTCGCTCGGCATTGGAAAGGCGCAATACGACAGCACAAAATCACGCGAATTACTCGGCAAAAAGAACCAAAAACCATTGGTGCATTGCGATTATATGTATTTGGAATAGAAAGAAATAAAAGATGGAACAATCAAATAATTGGAAACAAACCGTCATATCCGCTTCGCGTTCGCTGAACCTGATATCCGACGACACTATTAATAAGGTTTTACTTGCTCTTGCCGATAAAGCTGTGGCGCAAGTTGATGTAATATTAGTTGAAAATGCCAAAGATTTAGCCTTAATGGAGAAGTCGAATCCAATGTACGACCGACTTTTGCTAAGCAAAGAACGCATTGAAGGCATTGCTGCCGATATTCGGAATGTGGCTTCGCTACCATCGCCATTGGGTAGATTAATTGACGAAACTGTGCGCCCGAATGGAATGCACATTTCGCGTATTGCAGTGCCATTTGGTGTTGTAGGTATTATTTACGAGGCGCGACCCAATGTAAGTTTCGATGTTTTTTCGCTTTGCCTCAAATCGGGAAATGCCTGTGTGCTAAAAGGCGGAACCGATGCACATAACTCTAATACAGCCATTGTAAAAGTGATACAATCGGTTTTGCAGGCTTTTGGATTAGATAAAAATATAGTAACGCTACTTCCTGCCGGACGTGAAGCCACTGCAGAACTGATGAATGCCGTTGGCGTGGTGGATGTGATTATTCCACGTGGCGGTAAAGGTTTGATTGAATTTGTGCGCGACAACTCACGCATTCCGGTAATCGAAACTGGTGCTGGTATATGCCATACTTATTTCGACGAATTTGGTGATTTGGCAAAAGGGCGCGAAATAGTTTTTAACTCCAAAACCCGCCGTGTGAGTGTTTGCAATGCATTGGATTGCTTGGTGATAAACGAAAATCGCTTGGCCGACTTACCTGCACTTTGCGAAAAATTAGCTGCTAAAAATGTGATAATTTATGCTGATGTTAAAGCGTTTACTTTTCTGAACGGAAAATATCCGGCGGAATTATTACAAAAAGCTTCGCCCGAAAGTTACGGCACAGAGTTTCTGGATTATAAAATGTCTGTAAAAACAGTAGCATCGCTTACCGAAGCGGTGGAGCATATTTCAGCATTCAGTTCAAAACACAGCGAATGCATTGTAAGTGAAAACGAAGCCAACATTACCTATTTCGACAAAATGGTAGATGCAGCTTGTGTCTATACCAATGTATCGACTGCATTTACCGATGGCGCACAGTTCGGACTTGGAGCCGAAATTGGCATTAGCACCCAAAAACTTCACGCTCGAGGACCAATGGCGCTAGCCGAATTGTGTTCGTATAAATGGATTGTAAAAGGGAATGGACAAGTGAGAAGTTAGTTTATAAAGTTCGTAAGGTTTGTAAAGTTCGTAAGGTTTTTAAGGTTTTTAAGGTTTTTAAAGTTTTTAATGTTGAAAGATTACCTGTATATTTCAAAAACGCATTCCACCAATGTATTGCTGAAGGAGAAACTCAGGCAGGAGAAGTTGTTCGAGTTTTTTGCTGTTCGTACTGCATTTCAAACAGCTGGCAAAGGGCAAATTGGGAATAGTTGGGAGTCAGAAAAGGGAAAAAATTTACTTTTCAGCATATTACTATATCCACACCATATTGCCATTGATAAACAGTTTGTAATTTCTCAGATTGTATCAGTTGCAATAATTAGAATATTAAATGAATACTGTAACGGTTTCGAAATTAAATGGCCAAACGATATTTATTTTGGCAACAAAAAAATTGGTGGCATTTTAATAGAAAACAGTTTGCGAGCTTCACAAATTGAATATAGCATAATTGGAATTGGCTTGAACATCAATCAAAAAGTTTTTAAAAGCAATGCACCCAATCCTATTTCGTTAGCTCAAATAATAGGAAAAAACGCATCGGTAAAAACTATTTTCTCAAAGATTATTTACCAAATAAAAGAATTTTATCAAACATCTAATTACGATCCAATTAAAGAAAACTATTTAAAAAATCTTTTCCGAGGTACTGGTATTTATCGTTTTAAAACTCCACAATCTGATGATTTTGAGGCTAGTATATATAAGATAGAAGACGATGGGCAACTAATACTTAAAACAAAAAATAACGCAATACACCGTTTTTATTTTAAAGAAGTGGAATTTGTACTATAATTATTGCATAAATAGTGAAATTTTGCATTATTTTTAAAAACAAAAGTGCAATTTGAATTGTTTGTAATATAATCACTAATAAAAAATAAAAATGTATATGAGAAAATTATTTATTTCATTCATAATCTTATGTGTTACTATTGGAGTTAATGCTCAAAAGAAACCCGTAGTTGAATGGGTTTCAATACCTGCTGGAACATTTATGATGGGTACTCCAACTACTGAGGCAGAACGCGGGAGCGATGAACGGCCACATAAAGTATCGATCAGTGCATTTAATTTAAGTAAATACGAAGTAACATTTGATGAATTTGATGCCTTTTGTCGTGATACCAAACGTAAAAAACCTTCGGACGAAGGCTGGGGACGAGGAAAGCGTCCAGTTGTGAATGTAACTTGGGCCGATGCTAAAGCTTATGCTGAATGGATAGGTGCTCGCCTACCAACCGAAGCCGAATGGGAATATGCTTGCCGTGCAGGCACTACTACTCCGTTTAATACAGGCGAGAACATAAAAACAACACAAGCCAATTACAATGGAAATTTTCCTTACAAAGGAAACCCTAAAGGAAAATACCTCCGAAAAACTATGCCTGTAGGCAGCTATGACCCAAATGCATGGGGTCTATATGATATGCATGGCAACGTATACGAATGGTGTAACGACTGGTATGGTCAATACCCTCCTATTGAAGAAACCGACCCTCAAGGAGCTGCTAATGGAAAATATAAAGTGTACAGAGGTGGTGGTTGGAATTTCTTAGCACGCATTTGTCGTAGTGGATATCGCGATTATTTTTTCCCTGAACGTTCCGACTTGCATATCGGATTTCGCATCGCCTCATCAGTAAAATAAATCACTTTTTACAATTGCATTGTTTCTATCTATAAATTAATAAATATATTCTATTTGTAATTGTACTGATTACATAAATATAAATATTATCTTTGTGCAATTAAAATAAATATCAAATTTAAAAATAAAAAAAATTATGTCAGTATTAGTAGGAAAAAAAGCACCATTATTCAATGCAAAAGCAGTTGTAAATGGTGGAGAAATTATTGAAAACTTTTCATTAAGTCAATATGAAGGAGAAAAGTACGTTGTATTTTTCTTTTATCCAGCCGACTTTACATTTGTATGTCCAACCGAGTTGATCGCATTCGAAGAAAAAGCAGCTGAATTTGCCGCATTAAACACAGTAGTTGTTGGCGCTTCAACCGACTCTGAATTCTCACACTGGAAATGGTTACAAACTCCACAAAACCAAGGTGGAATTCAAGGAGTTAAATACCCATTAGTGGTAGATCAAAATTTACAGATTTCAAAAAATTACGATGTATTAATTGGCAGTGATGATTATACCGACGAAGGTGAATTAGTATTTACTGGAGAGCCAAAAGCTTATCGTGGTTTATTTTTAATCGACAAATCAGGAGTTGTTCGTCACCAGTTGGTAAACGATTTACCTCTTGGCCGTAATGTGGAAGAAGTTTTACGCTTAATTGATGCTTTACAGTTCACCGAAAAATATGGCGAAGTTTGTCCAGCAAACTGGAAAAAAGGCGAAAAATCACTTAAGGCAACCCAAGAAGGTATTGCAAGCTATTTGTCAGAAAAATAATTTGTAGAACATAAAAAAAAGCAGTAATCAGAAGTTCTGATTACTGCTTTTTTTATGAGTACATTGCATCTTTATTGTAATGTATAATTTGGTGTAATTACCTTATCCATTTTCACATCAAATGGTTCAGTTGGAATAACTTCGAGCAACTGGAAATCATAACAAATACCAATTCGAAGAATTTTTTTACCACTAAAATATTTATCATAATAACCTTTACCTCTACCTAATCTGTTTTTGCTTTTATCAAAAGCTACTCCCGGCACTATCACAACATCAATTTGTTTCAAATATTCCTTTTGAGCATCGGGCTCCCAAATCCCCATATCACTTTTCTTTAAATCATCAGTCGTAGTAAAAGGTTTAATCAACATTTTATCACCCTTAACCATAGGCAAAAGCATTTGTTTTTTGGCACTCCATTTTACGATAAAACTATGCGTTGGCAATTCATCGGGAAGTGACCAGTACATAAGCACCGACTTAGCATCAATAAATTCTTGCAAATTTTCTATTTTATCAAATACAGCAGAGGCACTTTGAGCTTTATCCATATCGCTCAAAATATTCTTTTTATTCCGAATACGACGTCTTATTTTCGTTTTTTCTGAATCTTCAATTCTCTTTTTACGAGTAAGTTTTAATAAAAAGTTTTTAATAAATAAAATCATATAAATAGTTTTATAGTTGTCCTGCTTCCACAAGTAATATTACACGTTCCATCACCTTATCTTTGTCCGAAGCATCGTATTCCGATTTAAGATTTGAACCAAAAACCCTAGCAATTCCTTGCCAAAAAAAAGCGGTAAAACTTCCTTTATACAATTTAATTAAATCATACGAAGTTCTATCACACTCTCTATCAACAAGTTTCATCAATATACGTCCTTGGTTAATTGTCATCTTTTTTAAATCACTTTCGTAATTTTTGAAAGCTGACTTTTCAATTTCATCAAGGTACTTTTTGCGTTCGCGTTCGGATTTTAAACTTACTAGCTTCATGTTAACCTGCATCAATTCACTTGAAATAAGCTTGGCATACGGAAGTGTTCGTTTTACATCTCGTACCGTTCTCCAAAAAAACTGCTCTTGAGCTTTGTTTTTGAAAGTTGAACGAGGAAAAACCCAGATATCATGCAAAAATGCTAATAAAATTGTATCATTACCATTCACCTGAGCCATTAATCGAGCTCCACCATGTGGTACAAATTCATTGTTTTTATTTTGGGCAAATATAAATGTGCCATTTAAAACAATTGAAATTAAAATAAATTTAAAAACATGAAAACGTTTCATAAAGTGCAAATATAAGATATTTTTATCAATTTTATAGAATACAACGCAATAATTTTGACTTAAAACCCAATCTCTAGCAATACTAAGCGCAAAATTTATGGTTTTAGATAAAAAAAAGAACATTAAAGAAAAATTTATATGTGTATCTAAAAATAAATGTATATATTTGATTCGAAAAAACAGCACTTAATTTTCACACCTGAACAAAGAAAAAATTTGAAATGCGAAAAATACTCATCTTTCTATTCGTAGTTTGTTTTACATTTAATATTATTAGTCAAACAACCGAGATTGTACCTTTTTCTACAACTATTGCCAATGCTTCAGTAGCCGACAGCAAAAGTTATACCGCATTTAAAAACCCAGCCTCACTAGGTCCGGTTTCAACTTCCAACATTGGAATTCAATATGAAAATAAGTATTTACTTAAAGAATTATCTACAAAAAGTATGTACTTCAGTTCATCAACAAAACTTATTAACGTTGCTTTTTGCTCAAGTTATTATGGTTATGAACTGTATAACGAATTATTATGTGGAATTGTATTATCGCGTAATTTCAACAACATCTTTAATTTAGGAATACAATACAATTACTATTCGGTATATCATGCTGCATCCAACAAAAGATACGGAAGTTTTTTTCCACAAGTAGGGCTTCAAATAAAATTATCTCCTGAAATTCAGCTGGGATTTTCAACATTTAACCCATTACAACAAACTATAAATACAGTGTATATAGAAAAACGAATACCATCGGTTTTTAGTTTAGGTTGCGATTGGAAAATTTCAGAAAATTTCAATTTTTTATTTCAAACCGATAAGAATATTAGTGGTAATTACAGATTAGCAGGTGGTTTTGAGTATGAAATAAAAGATTTTATGATTGTAAAAACAGGAGCATTTCATAGTGATTTTTTAGTTACAACTATTGGATTTGGATTTAAAATGGGAAAATCAACATTTCACCTGAATGCAGAACTTCATCCTAAATTAGGTTTATGTACATTGGCTAATTTGAGCTATTGCTTAACAAAAAAATAAAGTATGCTACATAAATACTTGATAATATGCATACTTTGTTGGGTTCACATTCAATTAGCAGCCCAAAATTCGGTTCAAAGCATCGATGACATTATAAACGATATTTTTGAACAATACACAGCCGAAAGTGAAGAAAGCATAGACTATGAGTCATTCTACAGTGATTTAGTTTCGCTCGTTGAATCTCCTTTAAACCTGAACAATACCACTAAAGAAGAACTTGAAAAATTGGCATTTTTAAATGACATTCAAATTGAAAACATTTTATATTACGTATATCAAAATGGACAATTGAATACAATTTATGAATTACAACTTATTGATGGCATTGACATGACTGACATTAAGCGTATGTTGCAGTTTATAACCATTGGCGAAAAAGTTGACAAGAATAAACCTATTTATTTTAAAGAAATTTGGAAATATGGAAATTCAGAAGTCTATTATAGATTAGATAAAAATATTGAACAAAAAAAAGGATATTTAAAAACCACCACTAGTGATGGTTTAAGTACAACACCCTATTTTGGATCATCGGTTTACAATTCATTCAAATACAATTTCAATTACAAAAATACTATCCGATTTGGACTAACGATGGAGAAAGATCCAGGTGAAGCATTTTGGAGTAATGCCCATAAAGGTTATGATTTTTACTCGTTTCATTTCCAGGCTAACAATGTAGGCAAACTTAAGAATTTAGTGCTAGGTGACTATAGAGCATCATTTGGACAGGGATTAGTGTTTAATTCTGGATTTGGTAGTTCAAAATCGTCCTATGTTCTTAATGTAGTTTCGCGCGATAATGGACTAAAAAAATTCAGTTCGACCGACGAAAATAACTACTTTAGAGGTATTGGTACAACATTTAATATTGGAAAAACCGAAATTACTGGATTCTATTCAACAAAAACACCTGATGCAGATACTGCAAACAATCAATTTACATCGTTTTACAAAACTGGACTTCATCGCACATTAAATGAGTTAAACAAAAAAAACAGCATTCTCCAACAAACAATAGGACTACATACTAATTGGACATTTAAAATGGCACGCCTTGGATTTACATTTGCTCATACAGAATTGGACAAACCTATTAAGCCTGACATATCGGCATATAATTTATTTTATTTTAGTGGCAAACAACAAACTACAGCAAGCATAGATTATAGAGCTCGACTTGGCATATTCAATTTGTTTGGCGAAACTGCTATTACAAATAATTATGGAATTGCATCGATAAACGGAGCTCTATACTCACCTACAAGCAAAGTAAGTTTAGTTACACTTTGGCGATATTACTCTCCTAAATACGATACATTTTATGCAAATGCATTTTCGGAAAACACAAGAATAAACAACGAAAAAGGAATTTATATTGGTGCCGAAATCAGACCTTATAGTAAATGGAAATTCTCATCTTATATTGACAGCTATCATTTTCCATGGCTTAAATATGGTGTAGGAACTCCTACTTGGGGACAAGATTATTTATTGCAGGCCGAGTACAGTCCAAAGCGAAACTTACTAATGAATTGGCGATTAAAATACGAACAAAAAGCTAAAAACAGTAGCGAGAATACTATCCCCAATACTTACAATTATGCCAAAGCAGCAATTCGATATCAACTTATATTCAGCTATGGTAATTTTTCTACAAAAAACTTGATTGAAGTAAACTATACAGATTCAGCTTACAAAACAGCAAAAATTGGATTTACAGCATATCAGGATTTAAATTACAGTTTTAAAAAAATTCCATTAACAGCCGAATTTCGATATTTGTTTTTCGATGCAACCAATTACGATAATAGATTTTATTTGTATGAAAAAGACATTTTATATGCATTTTCAATACCTATGTTTTATGGTTTGGGCTCACGCTATTATTTTAATTTAAAATACAATTTAAATAATCATTTATCAATATGGTTTAAATTTGCTCAAACAATATATGGCGATGGACGAAGAGCAATTGGTAGTAGCAATGATGAAATTGTAGGTAATCGAAAATCAGATATGAGATTTTTACTACGATATAAATTCGAATAATTGTTTTAAGGCTAATTTAAAATCGCATTTATACAACTTTTTAAAGTACTTTTGTGTTTGATGCCTCATAAGAACACAATGAAAACTAAAAATTGAAATTGCACTAAAAATGACTCCAAACATTCAAGGAAAAAAAATATTTATAGACATTGACTTAAAAGAAATTGTTCCATTTATACATTGGACATTTTTCTTTATGGCTTGGCGCTTAAATGGCAAATACGACGACATACAATCGGTATGCGATTGTGGTTCATGCAAAGTAGGTTGGTTGCAAAAATTTCCAGTATCGGAGCGCGAAAAAGCGGAAGAAGCTTTAAAACTTTACAAAGATGCGCAGGAAATGCTCCGTAGATTTTTGAATGAGAAAATAGTAACCATAAATGCTATGGTTGGTATTTATCCTGCCTATTCCATCGAAGATGACATACAAGTTTCAATTGATAAGCAAGAAATTACAATACCAACTCTCCGCCAGCAAATTCTTTCGACTGATGGTTTTTGTTATTCACTAGCCGATTTTATTAAACCTCAGAATGATTTTGTAGGGGTATTTGCCAATACAGTTTTAGGAGTGGAAGCTTTTGCTGAAACTTTTGAAAAAGACGATGATATGTATCATTCTATTCTAATTAAAACATTATCGGACCGACTTGCCGAAGCCACAGCTGAATGGCTACATTACAAAGTTCGCACCGAAATTTGGGGATATACGCCGCATGAAAAACTGAATGTTAATGAACTTTTTAAAACGCACTATCAAGGTATCCGACCGGCTGTTGGCTACCCTTCCCTACCCGACCAATCTATCATTTTTACACTGGATAAGCTAATCGATTTCAACAGTTTAGGCATCACATTGACTGAAAATGGAGCTATGTTCCCTAATGCATCAGTTAGTGGATTAATGTTTGATCATCCCAAATCGCGATATTTTAATGTCGGCAAAATTGATGAACAACAGTTTAAGGATTATGCTAAACGATGTGGCAAACAACCTGAAGTTTTAAGAAAATGGTTGGCATCTAACTTCTAATTTGCCACATTTTTTCGTACCTTTGCAGATATTTTTCTTTGAATCCAATTTATTTATTATAACTGGTAAATTGTAAATGAAAAAATTGTAAATTTACGATATGCGCATTGACATTATTTCTGCAGTACCTGAATTATTAGAAAGTCCTTTAAATT
>CAYXQZ010000002.1:0-35492 GCA_964466415.1 uncultured Paludibacter sp. | reverse complement strand
ATGCGCATTGACATTATTTCTGCAGTACCTGAATTATTAGAAAGTCCTTTAAATTATTCTATCGTAAAACGAGCTCGCGACAAGGGCTTGGTAGAAGTTCACGTGCATAATTTACGCGAATATAGCATAAATAAACACCGTAGGGTCGACGATTATGCTTTTGGGTTTAGTGCTGGTATGGTGCTTCAAATTGAACCCATCGACCGCATTATAACACAACTCAAAAGTGAACGAACATACGACGAAGTGATTTACACCTCACCTGATGGCGAAAAGTTTGACCAAAAAATGGCAAATCGTTTATCCATGTCAGGTAATTTGATAATTCTTTGCGGCCATTACAAAGGCATCGATCATCGCATTCGTGAACACCTGATAACCAAAGAAATTACCATTGGCGATTATGTACTAACTGGCGGAGAACTTCCTGCCGCTATTATGACTGATGCCATTGTTCGTCTGATTCCTGGAGCCATTGGCGATGAGCAATCGGCACTCTCCGATTCGTTTCAGGATAATTTACTAGCTCCACCTGTTTACACCCGTCCGGCAGAATACAAAGGTTGGAAAGTTCCAGACATTTTGCTTTCTGGTCATCAAGCCAATGTTGACGAATGGAATCATCAACAATCGGTAGAACGGACAAAGAGATTAAGGCCTGATTTGTTGGAAAATTAGAAATTTGGAAATTAAGAAATTAAGAAAATAAAAAACCTGAATTTAAATTAATCTGAGATATGGGAAACATTAAGTTGTTTGAAAGCAAACAAATACGTTCGGTTTGGAACGAAACGGAAGAGAAATGGTATTTCTCGGTACAGGATGTAATTGAAGTTTTGACTGACAGTACAGACCCTAAGCAATATATTAAAAGGGTGTTAAGCAGAGACGAAAATCTCAAAATCAACTGGGGTACAATTTGTACCCCGGTTGAAATGATTGCGGCTGATGGAAAAAAACGAAAAATACAAGCAGCTGACACACAGGGACTACTTCGAATAATCCAATCCATTCCGTCACCAAAAGCAGAACCATTTAAACTTTGGCTTGCAAAAGTAGGTGCTGAACGATTGGAAGAAATTCAAAATCCTGAACTTGCAACACAGAGAACGAGAGAGCTTTATAAACTCAAAGGATATTCCGAAGAGTGGATTGAAAAACGAATGCGAAGTATTGCCATTCGCGAAGAATTGACCGATGAATGGAAAAACCGAGGTGTAAAAGAAAAGATTGAATATGCAATTTTGACAGCAGAAATATCGAAAGCTACTTTTGGATTAACTCCCAAAGAGTATAAAGAAGTAAAAGGCTTAAAAAGTCAGAATTTACGCGACCACATGACAGATTTAGAGCTAATTTTCTCAATGTTGGGCGAAGCTTCTACTAAAGAAATAACTATAAATACAAATACGCAAGGTTTTATTGAAAACCAACAAGCTGCAAAGGCAGGTGGTAAAATTGCCGGCGATGCACGTAAACAATTGGAAATTCAATCAGGTAAAAGCGTTATTTCAAGCGAAAATTATTTGCCTGAAAACAAGAAAAAAACGATTTCGAATAAATAATTAGCATATATAATGACAAAGATTAAAGTTGGCGTAATTGGTGGCGCCGGATATACCGCTGGTGAATTGTTACGAATTTTGGTTAATCACCCAAATGTAGAGATTGTTTTTGTAAACAGCTCGAGTAATGCCGGAAATCCGGTAGCCGATGTTCACAGTGGATTGGTGGGTGATACTGACATGATTTTCACTTCCGAATTACATTTAGATGATGTTGATGCGCTGTTTCTTTGTTCGGCTCATGGCGACAGCAAAAAGTTTATGGACGAGAATCCGAAAGCTTTAAAACTCAAAATCATTGATTTATCAACCGATTATCGTGAGAAACGTTCCGACCACGATTTTGTTTATGGATTACCCGAGATGAACCGCGCCGAAATTGCCGCAGCGCAACATATTGCTAATCCTGGATGTTTTGCAACTTGTATTCAGCTTGCATTATTGCCTTTGGCAGCAGCAGGACTACTAACGGACGAAGTGCATGTAAATGCCATAACTGGTTCAACAGGTGCGGGAGTTAAACCTTCGTCAACATCACATTTCAGCTGGCGTAATAACAATATCTCTATTTATAAAGCATTTGACCACCAACATTTGCAAGAAATTGGTCAATCGCTTCGTCAATTGCAATCAGATTTTGACAAAGAAGTAAATTTCATCCCAGTTCGAGGAAATTTTGCTCGCGGAATTTACGCTACAAGTTATATAAAATGTAAGCTTACATTATCTGAGGCAAAAGACTTGTTTTCGAACTACTACAAAGAAGCAGCTTTCACTTTCGTAGTTGATAAAAACCCAGACATGAAACAAGTTGTAAATACCAATAAAGCTATTGTTTATTTAGAGAAACACGGCGATAAATTACTTATTGTTTCGATGATCGACAATTTATTAAAAGGCGCTTCGGGACAAGCTGTTCAAAATATGAACTTAATGTTTGGGTTAGACGAGAAGGCTGGACTTAATTTAAAGTCGATAGGTTTTTAAACCCAGTTTTATATCATAAAAAAAACGCTGCAAATTATTGATTTGCAGCGTTTTTTATGCTAATATTCTTAAATAATTTTTCAAATTATTTATTCAATTCTTTTTCAATTGTATCAAATTCTTTATCCATTTTCAAACGATAATACAAGGTTTTAAGCGTTTTTTTGTATTCTCTTTCTTCAGGATTAACTTCAGTAGCTTTTACAAAAAACGGAATTGATTGTTTAAACACATCATCTGCCTTTTTACGAGCCGCTACAGCAAGTTTATTATCTTTAATATCATTTGCTTCATCAGTCATTTTAACTGCTTTATTATAATACAAACGACCCATTCCTGCATACGCATCAGCCAATTTTGGATCAAGTTCAACTGCTTTTTCAAATGCTTTTTGGGCATCATCAAAGTTACCAAGCGACTCATCCAAATTTCCTTTTACATATTGATATTGAGCTAATTTAGGCTCTTTAGCAATTGCATTGTTCAAATAAGTTAATGCCTCTTTAGTTTGACCTGTATAAATATAATAGTTAATTAAGTTCTGAAGAAACCAAGGCTCTTGAGGAAACTTAGTAAAACCTTCTTTCAAAGTCTTCACAAAATTCACTGTATCTTTTTTCTTAGAATATTCTTCGTAAAGTAACTGATACACATTTAATTCTTCATATTTATCATCTTTCAAATCTTCGTACCAAGCAATAGCTTTGTCGTTTTGCCCAGCATTTGTAGCAGCAATTGCAGTATAATACTTAATCATATAAAATGTTGAGTCTGGCTTTAATTCATTATTTATAAATGGTAAAGCTGGTATTCCAAGATAAGTTTCAAAAACATTGATAGTTTCAATATAATTTTTCTTTTCGAACAAAGCAGCACCATAAGCCACTAAGTTAGTTTGAGTTTGGTAGTACTCCTTAACTTTAGCTTTGATATCTTTGGTAAATTTCGGTTTCACTTTTCCTTTTGCATCAGGTAGTTGATCTAATTGCGATGCTTTAATAAAATACTGATACGATTCCATAATAGCTTGACCTTTTAAAATTGGATCAATAGTTTGACCCAAAACTTGTTTAGCATAAAAGGCTTCGTTTTCCTTGTAGCCAATCATACCAGCTACATGCCAGGTAGAAGCAAGGTCTTTTGTTGTAGGATCAGCCAATGCTGGTTTAATTGCTTCGCGAGCACCTTTAAAGTCAGGTGATTCCATTAAAGCTTTGTTTTTCGCTTTCGATACGTTGGCTTTTTGAGCATACAACATTGTGAAGCCCATAACCATTACAATGGATAAAAGAATTCTTTTCATATCAAAATAATTTTTAGTTTGTTATAAGTTGGAGTTCTCAGCATAATTGTTTTAAAGAACTCCAACTCACTTATTATTAATTGTTTTTATTTTTGGAATATCACTATTCCTGATTTTATAATTGATTTATTCTTCTGTTTCTACAACATCTTGATCCTCTTCTACTTCTGAAGTGTCAATTGTTAATACTTCAGGATTTTCAATAATTTCTATCGCTTCTTCATCTGGCTCCGAAGGAACTTTACAAACCGAAGCAATTTCATCATTTCGTTTTTCGAGATTTATTAATCGAACACCTTGGGTAGCACGACCCATTGTACGAATATCGGCAATACGTAAACGAATAGTAATTCCTGATTTATTTATAATCATCAAGTCGTTTTCGTCAGTCACACTCTTAATAGATACAAGTTTACCTGTTTTATCGGAAATATTCATGGTTTTTACACCCTTGCCACCACGGTTTGTAACGCGATAGATAGCTACAGGTTCACCATTTTCAATTACTATATTTCCTTCGTCATCATGTTCGTCGAGTAAAGTACGTTTACCATACCCAAGTTGCGAAACCACCATAATTGTTTCGCTTGAGTCTTTATTGACACAAACCATGCCAACTACTTCATCTTGCCCATCATTGTCGAGCATCATACCACGTACACCTGTAGCTGTACGTCCCATTTCACGTACTTTCGATTCGTTAAAACGAATTGCACGTCCATTACGGTTAGCCATTACCACTTCGGCATTTCCATCCGTTAAGCGTACTTGAATAACTTGATCGTCTTCGCGTATTGTAATTGCATTTACACCATTCTGACGTGGACGAGAATATGCCTCAAGTGATGTTTTTTTGATAACACCATTTTTGGTACAGAAAACTAAATAATGCGAGTTAATATACTCACTATCAGTTAATCCTTTAACACGGATAAACGCATTTACTTTGTCATCTGAGTCAATATTAAGCATATTTTGAATAGCACGTCCTTTCGAATTTTTCGATCCTTCGGGAATTTCGTATACCTTCAACCAATAACATTTACCTTTTTGTGTAAAGAATAACATGGTATTGTGCATCGAAGCAGTATAAATATATTCGATAAAATCTTCGTCGCGCGAGTCACTACCTTTCGATCCTACTCCTCCACGTCCTTGCGAACGGAATTCAGTAAGTGCAGTACGTTTAATATATCCCAAATGCGAAATGGTAATAATCATTTCATCATCCGAATAAAAATCTTCAGGATTAAAATCTTCCGAAGCATACACAATTTGAGTGCGACGAGCATCGCCGTATTTTGCTTTCACTTCAAGAAGCTCATCTTTAATAATTTGCATACGAAGTTCAACTTTCTCAAGTATCTCTTTTAAACTAGCAATTAATGCCAACACTTCTTGATATTCAGCACGTAGCTTATCTTGCTCCATACCAGTAAGTTGACGCAAACGCAGTTCAACAATAGCACGCGATTGAATTTCGGATAAACCAAAACGTTCCATTAAACGATTACGAGCTTCTTCGGGTGTTTTAGAATCACGAATAGTCTGAATTACTTCGTCCAGATTATCCAAGGCAATCATAAACCCTTCGAGTAAATGAGCACGTTTTTCGGCTTCGGCAAGTTCGTATTGAGTACGACGAATTACCACTTCGTGGCGATGTTCCACAAAATAATGAATCAAATCTTTCAGATTCAACATGCGTGGGCGGCCATGAACCAAAGCTATATTGTTAACGCTAAATGATGATTGTAAAGCTGTCATTTTAAACAACTTATTCAAAACAACATTAGAATTGGCATCGCGTTTGATATCAATTACAATGCGCATACCTTCACGATCCGATTCGTCGTTGATATGTGCAATACCTTCAATTCTCTTATCCTCAACAAGAGCTACAACTGCTTTAATCAGTTCCACTTTGTTAACCATATAAGGAATTTCGTTTACAATAATCTTTTCACGTCCCTGAGCATCGGTTTCAATTTCCACTTTCGAACGAACAACCACACGACCGCGGCCAGTTTCGAAAGCTTCTTTCACACCATTATAGCCATAAATAATACCACCCGTTGGAAAATCCGGCGCTTTGATATATTTAATTAGTTCCGCTATTTCAATATCTTTATTTTCGATATAAGCTACAGTAGCATCAACAACTTCAGTTAAGTTGTGAGGGGCCATATTGGTAGCCATACCAACTGCAATACCCGAAGCACCATTTACCAATAAGTTTGGTATACGTGTTGGTAGCACTACAGGCTCTTTAAGAGTATCATCAAAGTTAAGTTGAAAATCAACTGTATCTTTATTAATGTCAATCAACATATCTTCGGACAACTTACGCAAACGCGCTTCGGTATAACGCATTGCAGCAGGACTATCACCATCCACCGATCCAAAGTTACCCTGACCATCAACCAATGGATAACGCATTGACCAATGTTGAGCCATACGTACCAATGTTCCATAAATGGACGAATCACCATGAGGGTGATATTTACCCATTACTTCACCCACAATTCTAGCCGACTTTTTATAAGGTTTATCGGAGTTATTGCCCAATTCATTCATACCAAAAAGCACACGGCGGTGCACGGGTTTAAAACCATCACGTACATCGGGCAATGCACGCGAAACAATCACCGACATGGAATAGTCGATGTACGAAGATTTCATTTCTTCGTCGATATTTACCTGAATAATTCTGTCTTGTTCAATCATCTAACTTAATTTAAATACTATCAAAAAAATCGCACTAAATTACTTCTTTTTATTGAATTACACAAGTGTTTTTCATAAAAAAAACGCATAATTTTTGGATAAAATCACATCGAAAAAAACTCAATTGTAATTAGCTTTTATTATTTACCCGAATTGCTTATCTTTGCCTTACAAACTTAATGGCATGACTCTTAAAAAAACAACAATTATAGTGGCTGGAGGCTCTGGAATGCGCATGAATGCCGAAATCCCAAAACAATTTATCGAACTTTGTTCGAAACCAATTTTAATGCATACCATTGAAGCATTTCATAGCTATGACCCAACCATGAGTATAATTTTGGTTATTCCGGCCACGCAACATGATTTTTGGAATAAACTTTGCTTAAAACACCAATTTACTATCAATCATCAATTGGCTTTTGGAGGCGAAAATCGCTTTCAATCTGTACTAAATGGATTGAAGGCGGTCGATAATGTCGACTTAATAGCCATACACGATGGAGTAAGACCTTTGGTAAGTCAAAACACAATTCAAAAATGCTTTGACACTGCCATGCAACTTGGAAATGCTATACCCACAACCGAGTGTATTGAAAGTATTCGCGAATTGACTTCAGACAACAACAGTGCCGTAGATAGATCAAAATACAGATTAATACAAACTCCACAAGTATTCGAATCGAAATTACTCAAAAACGCGTACACACAAGATTATTCATCATTTTTTACCGACGATGCTTCTGTTGTTGAATCCTACTTTGCAACTAATGATCCAAATAAAAAAATTCATTTAGTTGAAGGCAATCGCGAAAACATTAAAATTACAACTCCTTATGATTTGATTATTGCCGAAGCAATATTTAAAAAATGAATTCTGAAGTAAAAAACATACAGTATTTTGACACATTACGTGCTTTAGCCACTTTAGCAGTTATAACCATTCATGTAAATACTCCGGTAATGAATATGAATTTTGGTAAGAATATGGAATTCTGGACTATAGGATTGATAATTAACAATTTAATACGGTTTGTAATTCCCATTTTCCTAGTTATAAGTGGTGCAACATTACTCACAAAAAATGAAAGCTATTTAATTTTTTACAAGAAACGATTTACAAAAGTATTTGTTCCTTTTTTGTTTTGGTTACCAGCATATTGGGTTTTTCGTTGGTTTATGCTTCGCGCTTGGGAACGCCCTCATGATTTTGAAGCTATTAAAACTTGGGCTTTTAAACTTTTCTCACGCGAATTAGTATCCGTACATCTTTGGTTTGTATTTATGATTTTGCTTTTGTATCTTTTTATTCCTTTTATTGCCAGGGCACTTCGAAAAACAAACAGGAAATCAGTTATCGTATTCGTAGCTTTATGGCTAGTATTTAATACTTTACAAAGCATTGGCATAATCAAAATAACAATCGAAAGCATACTGTATCAGCGGATTTTCAACTATTCACTACACATAGGCTATTTGCTGTTGGGCTATTTATTATATACAGCAAACCCAACATTTTCACCAAAAAGGTCAACTTCATTTGCGGTTTACATCGCAACTTCACTTTTGGCAATTATTACAACCTATATTCTGAGTGTAAATAACGGAAAACAAACACTCACAGCAATGGGCACATTCCAAGTTTTTGCATTTATTCAAACCATTGCCATTTTTTATTTATTCAAAAACTACGTGATTAAAAATCACATTCTGAAAACTATAATGCAATTAATCAGCAATTACAGCTTTGGAATCTACTTTGTTCATATAATGATTATTAGTCTATTTTACCGAATAGGTATTTTCTGGACAATGGCGCACCCACTTATCTCAGTACCAATAGTAATTATACTAACGCTACTGAGTTCATTTATAGTTATTTTTACGCTTCGCAAAATACCATTTATGGCAAAATTTGCTGGTTAAAAAAAAATGTAGAGATACAATAATTGCACCTCTACATTTTCTATAAACCTCAAATACAAGTTCCTTACGAAATCATTTCGAACCCAGTATATGGAATTAACGCCTTGGGAATACGAATACCTTCAGTCGTTTGATTGTTTTCGAGCAAAGCAGCTACAATGCGTGGCAAAGCCATAGCACTACCATTTAAAGTATGTGCTAATTGCGTTTTTTTATCAGCACCTTTAAACCTACATTTTAGTCTATTAGCCTGATAACTTTCGAAATTGGATACAGAGCTAACCTCTAACCAACGCTCTTGGGCTGTGGAATACACTTCAAAGTCGAAAGTCAATGCTGATGTAAAACTCATATCGCCACCGCAAAGTCGTAAAATACGCCAAGGCAATTCCAATTTTTCAACTAGCGATTGTACGTAATTAACCATTTCGGTTAAAGTATCGTATGATTTTTCAGGATGTTGAATTTGTACAATTTCCACCTTATCGAACTGATGTAATCGGTTTAACCCACGTACATCCTTGCCATACGAACCTGCTTCGCGACGAAAACAGGCAGAATAAGCAGTATTTTTGATTGGCAATTCTTTTTCATCGAGTATTACATCGCGATAAATATTGGTAACTGGCACCTCAGCTGTTGGAATTAAATATAAGTCATCGATAGTACAATGATACATTTGACCCTCTTTGTCAGGCAATTGGCCAGTACCATAACCCGAAGCAGCATTCACAACATAAGGTGGTTGCACTTCAAGATAGCCAGCTTCCATGGCATTATCCAAAAAGAAATTAATCAAAGCACGCTGCAAACGAGCGCCTTTTCCTTTGTAAACCGGAAAGCCAGCACCCGATATTTTCACACCAAGTTCAAAATCAATTAAATCGTATTTTTTAGCTAAATCCCAATGAGGCACTGCCCCATCGTACAAAGTTGGAACAACGCCACCCGAACGCTCAATGATATTATCCTCAGCATGTTTCCCTGCAGGAACACTATCGTGCGGAAGGTTGGGTATTTGCACTAATAGATCGTTGAGTTGACGCTCAATATCCGTTAGTTTTTCGTCGAAACTTTTAATACTCTCTTTTAATTCAGCAGTTTTGTCTTTAGCAAGAGCAGCTTCGGCTTGTTTACCTTGTTTGAAAAGCATTCCAATTTCTTTGGAAAGATTATTCATTTCGGCTGACTGATTATCCAACTGAGTTTGAGTAGCTTTACGCTGCGTATCCAACTCTACTACTTGTGTAATAATTTCCGCTCCGTTGAAATTTTTCTTTGCCAAACGAGCAATTACCTCTGCGGTATTATCGGTGATATATTTGAGTGTCAACATAATTTTAATTTACTATTTGTTTATTGACCAATTACCATTTAAAAAAATCTCCCGCAATTTTACACTACGGTAAAACGACAGGAGATTATAAATTTATGCTAAAGCTTTAATCAAATTCCTTTTGGGAATTTTGTGGCTTAAACAGTTTCGATTGGTTTAATAGAAACGTAAGATTTATTATCTTTTTTCTTTCTAAAAACAACAGTACCTGTTATTAAAGCAAATAAAGTATGATCTTTACCAATTCCTATGTTTTCGCCTACGTGATGAACTGTTCCGCGTTGACGTACGATGATATTACCTGCTTTTGCAAATTGACCACCAAAAATTTTTACTCCAAGTCGCTTACTTTCCGATTCACGACCGTTTCTTGAGCTACCAGCCCCTTTCTTATGTGCCATTTTCTTTTAATTTTATTCGGTTTAAATTAAGCTACAATTTCTTTTACTAATACTTCGGTAAAGTCCTGACGGTGACCATTACGTTTGCGATATCCTTTACGACGTTTTTTGTGGAAAACAATTACTTTTTCGCCACGAACGTGTGAAACAATTTCGCCAACAACTTTTGCGCCTTCAACAAGTGGAGCACCTACAGTAACTACACCTTCGTTGTCAACAAGCAATACTTTATCAAATTCAACCTGAGCACCTCTTTCGGCCTCATTCATGCGATGGATATACAGTTTTCTTCCGGCCTCAACCTTAAACTGTTGTCCCAAAATCTCGACAATTGCGTACATTTATAAAACAATTTAATATTACATCGGGAAGGTGAGTTACTTCGCAGCAGTGCTTCTTTGTTACCTTATCCGAAATGAGGGTGCAAATTTACTGCTTTTATTTTAATTAGCAATGGGTTTTTGCGTTTTTTTATTAAAATGCTTTTTAAACCTAAGAAAAGGCATATCAGGAGTATTTTTATACATAATTACAAAATTATTGCACAGAACATTTTCAACTGTGTAATTATTTCAATATATTTGCCAGCAAAATTCCATCTTTTACAATTAAAAAACACATAGTATGATAAAAGAAAACTTTATTCGATTATTCGAAGATTCGTTTCGCAAAAACTGGGATTATCCCGCATATAGTAATTACGGCGAAGAAATCACACTAACCTATGCCGATTTGGCTAAAAAAATTGCACGTTTGCATATATTATTTGAGCAGTGCCACATAGCTCAAAATGACAAAATAGCCGTCATTGGCCGAAATAGCGCTAATTGGGCTATTGCTTACATTGCCACAGTTACCTATGGAGCAGTTGTAGTGCCAATATTACAGGATTTTAACCCAAATGATGTTCACCACATTTCGAACCATTCCGAGTCGAAATTACTATTTACTGCCGACAATGTATGGGAAACGCTCGAAGAAGAAAAACTGACAAGCATCAAAGCAGTTTTTTCACTAACCAACTTTAATTGTATTGCGTTACTCAACAAAGAGCCAAAACCAGAACTTGCCGAAAACGAAGTGCATGAGCAACTGGTATTGAAATACTTACAACCCGATTATATCAATAGTCTTTTCCATGCCAAATATATTCATGGCTTTCATCGTGATCAAGTGCGGTATATCGACAAGCCAAATACTGACATTGTATCCATAAATTATACATCGGGTACTACTGGTTTCAGCAAGGGAGTAATGACCACAGGAAATGCTTTAGCTGGTAATATCACTTTTGCTGTAGGCACAGGATTAATTGCACCACTATACCGAATAATTTCATTTTTGCCCTTAGCACATGCTTATGGATGTGCATTTGATTTTTTAGCAAGCACTTGTGCTGGTTGTCATATTTACTTTGTTGGAAAAATTCCATCACCCAAAATTTTATTGGCGGCTTTTTCCGAAATAAAACCGAATATCGTATTTTTGGTTCCACTTATTGTCGAAAAAATTTACCGCAAACAAATTCAACCGCTGCTTGCTAAACCAACCATGCGCTGGGTATTGAGTATTCCGTTTTTAGACACAACTATCCTATCGCAAATACGTAAAAAATTAGTCGATGCATTTGGTGGCGAGTTTTACGAAATAATTATTGGTGGAGCACCTTTAAATGCCGAAGTAGAGGCATTTTTCACAAAAATAAAATTTCCGTTCACAATTGGGTATGGCATGACCGAATGTGCACCACTCATAAGCTACGCCGACCATAAGGAATTTATACCAAAATCGGCAGGTAAGATTTTGGACAACATGAAAGTCAAAATTGACGATCCAAATCCAGAAACTGGAACGGGCGAGATTTGTGTAAAAGGGGAACATACAATGGTTGGCTATTACAAAAATGAAGATGCAACCAATGCCATGATTGATAAAGATGGTTGGTTGCACACAGGTGATTTGGGTACCGTTGATGAAAATGGGAACATTTTTATACGAGGACGCAGCAAAACAATGATTTTAGGAGCTAGTGGACAAAATATTTACCCTGAAGAAATTGAAGCTAAACTAAATAATATGCCATTTGTAATGGAAAGTTTAGTGATTGAACGTAATGGAAGGCTAGTAGCGCTAGTTTGCCCTGACTACGAAGCTGTTGACTCCGAAAAATTAGATCAGAAAAAATTGGAAGAATTAATGGAAGAAAACCGTAAATCGCTCAATTCGATTGTATCAAACTTCGAATCTATTTCGAAAATTCAACTTTTTCCACATGAATTTGAGAAAACACCAAAGAAAAGTATTAAAAGATACCTTTATTCAACCAATGTAAACATTTCGTAGATAGCTGATAATCTATTGTTTATATCATTTCAAAAAAATATTTGAAAATATTTTGAAAATTATTTCGCAAAAGTGATACAACCTATTGATAAATGCAGTAATTTTGCGGCGATTTTGAATTGCAAAACAAATAAGTTAAATTTTTAAACGTTTAAAAAAATGAAAAAAGTATTTTTATTTTTTGCTGTAGCTATCGCTATCGCTTCTTGCGCTCCTAAAGCTGCTGAAGAAGCTCCTGCAACTGATTCTCTAGCTGTTGACACTGTTGCTGTAGTTGATACAGTTGCTGTTGATACAACAGTTGTTGACTCTGTAAAATAATCAGGCGTAGTCTACAAATGCTCAGGCATTTAAAAGTCCGTTAATGTGAATTAACGGACTTTTTTTTTCAATTATCCAACCTCTAGTTTTTGGCTATTACTTTCAAATCATTGATTTGCTGCTCAAGCCCAAAAACCAATAATTTATCGCCAAGTTCAATTTTATTTTCGGCTTTTGGGTTCACCTGCAACTCATCGAGCAATGAGTAATACCCAATTACAACTAAATGAGTACGTTGCGGAATATTTGCTTCGCGATAGGTTTTGCCTATTAAATCACTTCCTTGAGCAATTTGAACCATACCAAATGTGTATTCGTGTAGTTGCTCCTTGCTTTCGGCAAACTCCATAAAACTAAAGAAATCGCTTCCCGAAGTAGCTATTGATACTATTCGTTCCGAAGCAATTTCGATAGGTGAAATAATATGATCAGCACCCGCCTTTTTGAATTTTGCGGTTGAATTAGTTTCTTCAACACGTGTAATAACTTTGATATTTTTATTAAAATCCTTTGCACTAAGTGTTACAAATAGATTTTCGGCATCGGTAGTTAAAACAGCAATTAAATTTGAAGCTCTTAGCACTCCTGCCGATAAGAGCACATCGTCGTTAGTAGCATCTCCAATTATATGAATCAAATTCTCGTTATATAAATCTTTGATTTTTTCGTTGCGCTCCATATTTGATTCAATAAGCACCACTTTTTTATTTTTGGCCAATAGGTCTTCTACCACTTTTCGACCTGTTTTTCCATAGCCACACACAATGTAATGGTTATGTAATTCTTTGAGTGATTTATTCATTTTTTTGAGTTTTATTAATTTCGACAATTCACCATCAATAACAAATTCAGAAAATTTTCCGAGCATATAAAAACCTAAAGTAAAACCAGTTATTATCAAGAAAATTACAAAAATCCTACCATCATCGGACAATGTATGCACTTCGCCATAACCAATTGTGGCAAAAGTAATTACAAGCATATAAAGCGATTCTATAGGTGTAAAACCTTCGATATAAATGAAGCCAAAAAATCCAAAAATTAAAATAGCCACCAGCACCAACATAGGCAATAAGAGCTTTTTATAGATAGATGTTTTTATGCCTGATTTCATAGTATAAAGCAATTGATGTATTATAATTTAATGGAGAATTTTTTAAGTCGGGCATCAAGCATGTGCTGTGGAATAATTTGCTTCACAGTATTGGCCACAGCATTCATCAATCCTTCGCGCACATAATCATGACGAATTACTAGCGAAATCTCACGAGTTGCTTCGGGCTTTACAATTTGCCTGACATTAAGCTTCTGAACATCGTTCAACAGCTCCACATGCAATTCAGGAATAACAGTGTAACCGCCATTGATATCCACAATTTTTACGAGTGTATCAATACTTCCTGCTTCGTAGGTTGATGCGTGTTTTCTGTTTTTGCAAAAATTAAATACTTGATTACGAAGGCAATGTCCCTCTTCGAGCACCCAAAGTCTATCATCAGACATTTCGTCGGTGGCAACTTCTTGTTTTTCGAACAATTCTTCCTTTGGTGATATATACGCTTCAAATTTTTCGTAATACAAAGGCACTTCCAATAAATGTGGATCATTGAGTGGAGTTGCTAAAATGGCCATATCAATTTCGGCCGATTGCAAATTTCGAATTATTGATTCGGTACGCATTTCGGTTACACGCAACGAAACTTCGGGATAATCGTGCTGAAAAGCAGCAATAAATCCGGGCAACAAATAAGGTGCTACAGTTGGTATCATTGCCACAGTAAACGAACCCGAAAGCGAACCTTTTATCGAAGCAATACTTTCTTTTAATAAATTCACACTATGCAAAACAGTTTGGGCCTTTTTAATCACAATTTCGCCAACTGGTGTAGGTACAATTGGATGTGAAGAACGGTCGAAAATGCGACAATCAAGTTCATCTTCGAGCTTTTGAATCATGGCGCTGAGTGTAGGTTGCGTTACACCGCACATTTCGGCTGCACGTACAAAATGACGGGTTTTATCCAATGCAAGTACGTATTCAAGTTGTTGTAAAGTCATATCTTTAAAATAGAAATTAAGAGTTGATTATATTGCAAAGATAAAAAATTATTGATAAAAACAATAACATTCACGATGTATATTTACAGACACAAACAAAAAAAGCTAAACTTGACTAAAAAGCAGAAAATAACAAGCTAAGAAACACTTAAATGCATATAAAACAGCTATTTTTGTATTTCAAAAAATAATCGGTGATAATGAAAAAGCTTTTTTTGTTTTTATTACTTTCAATTTCAATTCACTTTCAGGCGCAACTTTTATTCCAAATTACAGGAAAAAATGTGAAAACGCCTTCCTATATTTTAGGTACACAATCACTGATTCCTGCTAAAGCGCTCGATAGTATACAAGGAGTATACAAGGCATTTAATAAATGTAATGTAGTTATTGGCAACTACAATGCCTACTCGGCCGAAGCTGAAGGCACATTAAAAAAGGCAGCAATGCTCCCACTTTCAAAATCAATAAACACTTATATCTCTGATTCGGCTTACAAAAACATAGATATTGAACTAAAACGAGTATTGAAATTTGGGTTGAAAGAAGTTGGATTATTGCATCCTGCCATGATCCGTCAACTTTACCTATCGGAGCTGTTCAATAGCGCTGTTAATTTATCCGACGATGCTCAAACCGACTCCTATTTTCAAATGGTTGCCAGCATAAAAGGAATTGAAGTTGTTGGTCTTGAGAACTATACAAGCTATCTCAATAAAGTATTCGACCCTTCGAAAATTCAAACACAAGCACTTCAACTTGTAAATGATGTGAATAATGCCACACTTTACAAAACACATTTCAAAGAACTTTTACATTATTACAATACTAGTGATATTCAAGAAATTAGGAATTTATTAAACCAAATTGGAAACAAAATAACCATCCAAGAAGTAGACAAATCATTTTCGCCAGAAAAAATTCAACGGATAAAAGAATTTATCAATACAAACAGCTGTTTTATTGTAGTAGATGTGCTACAACTAAATGGCGAAAATGGAATAATAACGCAATTACAAAAAGCTGACTATAAAGTAACGGCTTATCCATCACAAAAGAAAAAGAAATGACGCTAATTTCAGAAAACGAAATTGAAATTGCAGCTGACTGTTTGCGCAATGGAGGTTTGGTTGCATTTCCGACCGAAACAGTCTATGGACTGGGTGCGAATGCACTTAATCCTCTTGCTGTTGCAGGCATTTTTAATGCAAAAAAAAGACCAAACTTCGACCCATTAATTGTACATATTGCTGAAATTGAACAAATTGAGCAGCTCTACTCCCACCCTATAAATCCGGGAGTATATTTGCTTGCAGCTAAATTTTGGCCTGGTCCATTAACCATTGTGCATAAAAAATCGGATTTAGTTCCTGAGTTAGTCACATCGGATTTGGATGCAGTTGGTGTTCGTATGCCTTCGCATCCCATAGCTCAACAGCTTATAAAGCTCGCAGGCGTACCTGTGGCAGCTCCAAGTGCCAATCGATTTGGACAATTGAGCCCTACAAGCTACAAGCATGTAGAAAAACAAAAAATGGAGATCGATTACATCATTCAGAATCGTGATAATTATGAATCGGTAGGAATAGAATCAACTGTAGTTTCAATTGAAAACAACACCTGTATAATTCTTAGACCCGGAGTAATTACTGCCGAAGACATTCAGAATGTGCTAGTCGATTTTGAAGTAATTACGCCAGAGAAAAACATCAAACTTGTTTCGCCCGGATTACTAAAAAGCCATTATTCGCCATTAAAACCACTTTACTATTATTCCGAAGAAAATGAATTACCCAAAAATTCGGGTTTAATACTACATAAAAAGGAAACTAACAAAACATATACTAGTAAAACAGTTTTCACTTCTGAAACAGAAAACTTACTCGAAGTAGCAGCCAACTTATTCTCGGTACTTCACAAGATGGAAGAGGATGATGAAGTAACTCAAATTTATATTGCAAAAACCACAAATAATGGCATTGGTAGAGCTATAATGGATAGATTAAATAAAGCAACCTATCAATACCGTTCATAAAAAAAGCCTCAAAATAACTTGAGGCTTCATTTGTATATAAGCAAGAAAATCTATTCAATATCATCGTTAACTTCGTGCGAAGCTTCAATTTCGAAAACAGATAATTGACGACGAAAAACCTCGTCGAGCGAAATCTGAAATGTTTCGGTATGAGCTATGCCTTTGATAGCTGTCATTTTTTCAAGAATTATCTGAAGCAAATGACGGTTGTCCTTAGCGTAAATTTTCACAAACATGGAATATTTTCCAGTTGCATAATGGCATTCAACAATTTCAGGGATTTTTTTCAATTCGTCCACAACCGACACAAATGATTTAACATCGTTGAGCGTAATACCAATATACGCACAAGTCTGAAAACCAACTTTATAGGTATCGATAACAAACTCAGAGCCCTTGATAATACCCGTATTGCGTAGTTTTTGAATACGTTGATGAATTGCAGCTCCAGATACATTACATTCGCGAGCAACTTCCAAAAAAGGAATACGAGCATCTTGCGAAATTAATTGAAGAATTTTTTTGTCTAAACGATCAATTTGATGTTGTGCCATAATATAATTAAAATTCCAGTTTTGTATATTAGTTTAATTTCACTAATTATTTTGCAAATATATTAATAATTTTCGGATTTCAAATAGTAAAACAAACAATTTGTAAGTGAAAAAACAAAATATTCATTTTTAACGATATTTTCCACTATCACAATCGCCCATCATACTTATGTAACTTTGATAACGGGACGAGCTTATTCGCTGATTTTCAACAGCATTTAAAACCGAACATCCAGGTTCATTTATATGCTTACAGTTTGAAAACTTACAGTTTTTACTTTGTGCAAAAATATCTTTAAAATAATGACTTATTTCAGTTGCTACCATATCTACAGCACCAAATCCCTTTATGCCAGGAGTATCAATTATATAACCACCACTTTTCAACTTAAACATTTCCGAAAATGTGGTTGTATGCATTCCTTTATTATGATAAGCAGATATTTCGCCTGTTTTGGCTAATGATTCAGGCGATATTGCATTAATCAAAGTTGATTTTCCAACCCCTGAATTTCCTGAAATTAGTGTTGTTTTCTCATTCAAAAAACTAGTCAACATCTTTACACTCTCGGTTTGCAAAGCCGAAACACGGAATACTTTATAATCAAGACTTTCGTATAGATTTTGGATGGCATCGAGGTATAAAATTTCGTCGGGCGTATACAAATCCAATTTATTAAAAACTATACATGCAGGCACACGATAGGCCTCAGCTGAAGCCAAAAAACGATCGATAAAAACCAACGAAGTAACAGGATAGTTTATGGTAGCAATTAATGCTGCCATATCTAAATTAGCAGCCAAAATATGTGACTGTTTGGATAAATTGGACGATTTACGGACAATATAATTTCGTCGCTCACATATTTCGTGAATAACACCTGTGCCATCGGCATTAAACTCAAACATCACAAAATCACCTACGGCAATAGGATTTGTGCTGCGAATCTCTTGCATACGCAAATTACCTTTCATTTTGCATTCAGCAATAGCTAAATTATCAGCCAAAACCTGATACCAACTTCCAGTATTCTTAACAACTAATCCTTTCATTTTTAAAATATTATATTGTACTTCATATCATCGAATTGCCACATTAACACATCAGAAAGCTTCAGTAGCAGTAATGTAAAATTGCAATTTTTCGCCATAATTATTTTTAGCAATATCGAATCGTAAATGCACACGAGCATCATTTAATTGATAACGCAAACCTGCTCCATAAGCCACTTTCAGTTTATCAATTTTAAAATCTGTGCTATTCAACACATCGCCGAGTGTACAAAACATAGCAGCTTTTAATTTTTTATAAACTGGCAATCTATATTCGCTTTGAAATAAAAAAGCTGTATTATTCCTAAATACTCCTTGCCTATACCCCCGAAACAAATCACGTCCACCAACCGTTGGCAGTAATTGAAATGGAATATTATTACCAAAAATACCAGCAATATATAGTTGAAAAGCAAACGTATGAATTCCAAACAAAGGCTGATACTTACGAACATCCAGATTAAAATCAGCAAAAGTTACTGAATTCCCAAAAGTTTTGGGCGCCACACCAACAATTAACTTAGCAAATTCACCCTTCGAAGGATAAAATTGATTATCTCTACTGTCGTAAACAGCTAACATGCCTAGCGATGTAACATTAAAGCCTTGCCATCCAGCATTTCCATACCGTGAGTACACAAGCTGATTTAACACACTTTGCGATGAATCCGTTATTAGCTTCTCTGTTTTAAAGGACAATAATGCACCTAGATACAAATTACGACTAAGCTTGTACTGAGGTTGCAAAGTTAAATTAAAATTTCGGGAGAGATATGCAATTTTTAAATTTTGTGGTTTATTTCCAATACCATAAAAGTAATCGGGGTAATTTCTAAAGTTAAGGTTGGCATATAAAAAGCCCTTTTTATCAGCAAAATACAATTTTGGAGATAGGTTAAACATAAATTGGTTCAAAACAGTGTATACTGCACTTCCAGAGATAGAACTAATTCGACTAATGTCCTTACTTTTAAAATAATAACCATAAGCCACACCTCCCATCCAGCTAGTTTCTTGCTGATATGCGGCATGTGGAATAACAAAAAAACTTTTTTTAGTTATTACGGAATCGTTACTTTCGGCATATAAGTTAGTAACCGTTAGCAACAAAACTAGAAACAACAAGCTAATTTTATTCATCTATGAGTTAAAAAAACATCAGTCATTTCGAGTTTGCGAAATGACTGACATTAAAGTAATTATATTATATTGATACAGCTTACACGGTCATAATTTCTTTTTCCTTTGCAGCTATCATATCATCAATTTTCTTGATATATTTATCATGAATTTTTTGGATTGCCGCTTCCGAATCTTTCTCCACATCTTCGGGCAGTCCTTCTTTTACCATTTTTTTGAAATGATCAATTGCTTCGCGACGAGCATTGCGCACCGAAATTTTAGCTTCTTCACCTTCGTGACGAGCCTGCTTGGCCAGTTGTTTACGGCGTTCTTCAGTTAAAGGGGGAATGCCCAAACGTATAACTTCACCATTATTCATAGGTGTAATACCTACATCCGAATTTAAAATAGCTTTTTCAATTACACTTATAAGCCCTTTTTCCCAAGGCTGAACTGTAATTGTTTTCGCATCAGGAGTGGTTATCGTTGCAACATTTGAAATAGGCACATGCGAACCATAGTAATCTACTTTTACACCATCAAGAATTCGAATATTAGCTTTGCCTGCACGTATATGCGCCAAAGATTCGTCCAAAAAAAGGAGTGTTGCTTCCATGCTGTCTTCAGCATCAGCTAAAATTGGTTTTACGTCTAACATATTATAATTTGTTGTATTGTTTCGGGTTTATTCGTTTCAAGTTTTGTATTACATATTAGCAATAATATAATGTTAGATATTCATTACTCCGGATTGATATAAAGTATCAACACATCATCACCACAATATCACATAACTACATTACCACATCACCACATTAATTTCGAACTAAAGTGCCAATTTTTTCGCCTGACATTACTTTTTTAAGATTACCAATGGTATCCATATCAAAAACGTAAATAGGCATATTATTCTCTTTACACATGGTTGTAGCAGTAAGATCCATTACTTTAAGATTACGATTGTAAATTTCGTCGTAGGTAATTTCGTCGAATTTAGTAGCTGTTTTGTCTTTTTCAGGATCAGCAGTATATATTCCATCAACACGGGTACCTTTGAGCATTACATCAGCCTCAATTTCGATAGCGCGTAGCGATGAACCCGTATCAGTTGTAAAAAAAGGATTACCAGTACCAGCTGATAGAATAACAACTTCGCCATTCACAAGACTTTGTACCGCTTTTTGTTTGGAATAAAACTCACCAATAGGCTCCATGCGAATAGCAGTAAGCACACGTGATTTTACTCCTGCTGCCTGCAAAGCCGAATTTAATGCCAAACTATTTATAACAGTAGCCAACATACCCATTTGGTCGCCTTGTACACGGTCGAATCCTTTTGAAGCACCGCTTAATCCTCTAAATATATTTCCACCACCTATAACAATGCCAACCTGCACACCCATTTGAGCAATTTCGGCAATTTGCGCAGCATACTCGCCCAAACGTTTTTCATCAATACCATACTGTTTTTCGCCCATTAGCGATTCACCACTCAGTTTGAGTAAAATTCTATTAAAAGCCGCCATATTTAGTTTGGAGTTATGAGTTATGAGTTTTGGAATAATTTTTAGCAAAAATAAAACAATTAAATGGCTTATGCAAATTTTTTTATTGAGCTTTTTGTGTTTTGTATTTATACTTATTACGTTTCCGAAATAAATGTTTTAGAGCATCAATTGGATAATGAAATGCCATGCGTGGACCCGAATATCGCATTACTTCACGAATTTGTTTACGCATTACAGGCTTATAACAATGAACAGGACATTTTTTACATGCTGGCTTATCGTTACCAAACGTACATTTCTCAAGTCGCAGTTGAGCATAACTATTTAATTGCGTACAGTTTTCGCAAAGTATATTTTTGTCGGAGCCATGATGTTTTCTACAAAAAACGAGCAACATTCGATACACGATATGTTGCTCATATTCAATTTGAGTCATTAATTAAATGATATAAGATTCAAGATTTAAAATTTAATTTTTCAATTTCAAAAGCTTGATTAATTTATTTTTGAATGACGTATTTTCCATAAATCCAGTAAAATTTTCGGCTCCAGGTCCAAAAGCAAATACTGGCACAAGAACTCCTGAATGATCTTTGGTACTAAACGAAGCCGAGAATTCCTTTTTAGAAATATTTCCCTTTGGAAGTGTAAGTCCACCTGTTTCGTGATCGGCAGTTACAATAACCAAGGTGTTTTTATTCTTTTCGGCAAAATCCAATACTTTCCCTATTGTTTTATCTAAATCAAGCACTTCTTTCACAATTTGATCGGCTTTATTATCATGTGCAGCCCAATCAATTTGCGAACCTTCTATCATCAGAAAAAATCCTTTTTTGTTATTATCCAAAATATCAATTGCAGCCAATGCCGACTCAGGCAACATATCACCACGTTCGGGCATAGGAGGATTATGACCATCGTATAGTAAACCGGCAAGTTTTCCGCTTTTAATCTTTTTTACTTCTTCTAAGTTAGCTGCATAATTGTAACCATTGGTTTTTAACTCGTTAATAAGATTACGTTTATCTTCGCGATTTTGAAAACTTTTACGACCTCCACCAATAATCACATCGATATCCGTTTTCAGAAAATCGAGTGCAATTTCTTCATTCATTTTACGACTAGGCTGATGTGAGATAAACGAAGCTGGAGTGGCATGCGTAACATCACAAGCAACTACAATACCTGTTGATAGCATGTTTTTATCCGCAATTTCGAGTATGGATGGAACAGCCACTGAATCAGGTGTAGTTCCAATCATGCCATTATTTGTTTTCACGCCACAAGCAATAGCAGTGCCACCTGCACCCGAATCGGTTGTAAAATTATTTGCTGAATAGGTTTTTGAAAATCCTATATTTTTGAATCGTTCAAATTGCAAATGATTACCATTAGCAACCATACCAGCATAAATATGCGCCAAGCCCATACCATCGCCAATAATAAAAACAACGTTTTTAGGACTTTTTTGGGCCGATATTAAAATTGGAAAAAAAAGTAAAACTAGGAGAATTCGACTTTTAAGCATAAAATAAAATTGACATGAATGATTATATTGAAAAATGGAACAGTTTGAATCAAAAAAAGCAATTAATCAATTTCTTTTGCAATAGCAATTAGTTCCGAACGCATAACTTTTAAACGTTCAACAAGTTCTTGTTGTTTAATGAGCGATTCTTTTTTTTGACTTAACTGTAACTTTGCACCTTCGAGAGTTAGTTTTTTATCTTCAACCAAAAAGATAATCATTTTCACAATCTGAATATCATCGTTTGTATAAAAACGTGTATTCCCTTTGTTTCGTTTAGGTTTGAGTTGTTTAAATTCCTTTTCCCAAAAACGCAGGTTCGACTGATTAATATTAAACATTTCAGCCACTTCCGAAATTGAATAATAAAGTTTTTCCATCTGTATAAAACTTATTTAACTATTTTCAATTTCTGTCCAGGTTTAATTTTGCTACTACGCAAACGGTTCGCTTTTTTGAGTTTAGTAAGCGAAACACCGTATTTATTAGCAATATAACTCAGTGTTTGACCACTTTTAACGGTATGGTATATTGTGCGCGATTTGTTCTCATTGGATAAAACTGGTTTCTGTATAAGCAGTATTTCCGTTTCTTCTCTCCTATTATTAAGCAATGTATCCGCTTTATAATTTGCAATTTCTTTGTATTTTTCAAAAAAACCATTTGCAAAGTTTAATGGCAAACATAGCGCATAAGGTTTTATATTACCCGGAATAATATCCTTCCTATACTGCGGATTGAGCAATCGAATTTGTTCAACTGGGATATTTAAAACAGTACTAATTTGCTCAAAATGTATCTTTTCGTGAACTACAATTGTATCAGTAACAATGGGCATTTTAACTTTCGCTTTGCATATATTGTGCTGCGCTGCATAATGCAAGGAGTAGTTAGCAGCTATAAAAATAGGTACGTAACCACGAGTTTCTGCTGGTAAATAAGGATATATACTCCAATAGTCACGCTTTCCTCCCGAACGACGAATAGCTTTATTTACATTACCCGGACCACAGTTATAAGCAGCAATTACCAAATGCCAATCGCCATACATCGAAAACAAATCTTTTAAAAATCGTGCTGCAGCATAGGTCGATTTGATAGGATCTAGTCGTTCGTCGATTATACTATTCACTTCCAACCCATACATCCTTCCGGTAGGTATCATAAATTGCCACAACCCAGCAGCACCAACACGCGATATAGCAGTAGCATTAAGTGCTGATTCAATTATTGGCAAATTACGTAATTCGAGCGGTAATTTATTAGCATTGAGCACTTGTTCAAAAATGGGGAAGTAATAATCGCTCATTCCCATCATATATTCCAATTGCTGACGTTTACGAACAGTATAAAGTTCAATAAACGAACGTACAGTATTATTAAATGGCATTTCCATTACACAAGGCATTTTGGACAAACGCAATTTGTAAATAGAATCACTAATGTTCATTGGAATTTCGGATGTACGGCAGTTCGATTTCTCGGAACGTTGGATTATCCATGAATGCAACATATTATCCAAGGTATTGTAAAACTCATTTGGCACTGCAATAGTGGTATCTTTACCATCTTCGCCAGGCAAATCAGAGTTTGGTGCATTCAACTGACCAAATATGCTAAATTGGACAGCAAAAAGAAAAAAGAGTATATATTTTAGTAAATTGTTCATCAAAAAAAATATGTTTTCAAAAAATTCAAAAATAAAAAAGACATGTTTAGTAATCAACAGATTTCAACTTAGCAATTATTTTATATTCAGACTAAACTGAACTCCCAATGTTTTTGTTGAACCATACGAATTTTTCAACAAAGCAGGTTTAATGTGCATCGACAAATCAGGGCTAATATCAAAATCGAACAACTGTGCATCAACATAGGCCTCAACCAGCACCACAGCATAATATCCAATAGTAGCAATAATACTTAAATCGCGATTACGACGATATTGTTCATAAAAAGTTTTTAGGTTATTTTCCAAACCTGAAATTCCTCCAGGATAAGAATTTAATGAATAACCACTTGGCAATAAATTCAAATAACTAGTTGACAACTCATTGGCATCCGTAATATCACGATATGCTTGTTTGTATGTTTCATAACGCGTGGAATTCAAAGTTATTGCATACGCACAACCGAAAAAACCTGCATAAACAATGGGCAATTTCCAATATCTACGGTTAATAATTTGACCATAACCTGGAATAATAGCACCCATCCACACAACTCTTACAGGGTCTGGTTTAAAAACTTCAACGCTATCAATCCCTATCGTTTGCTTGATTTTTCTATTTTTTTTAGAATCAGAAAAAACTCTTGATTTTGACAGAGTATCGGCATTAATATATAAACTATCAGCATTGTTTACATTTGCACTCAGCAAATTTGCAAACAAAAAAAACAAAACAGCTATGACGTAAAATGGCTTCAACTCAGATTATATCTTATCAAACATTTCCAAAACCTTTGTAAGTTCCTGATCGTTAGAGAAGTGAATACTTATCTTTCCTTTCCCTTCGGGCGAGGAATTGAATTGCACTTTAGTTCCAAAAAGATCAGTTAAGCGTAGTTTGATTTCGTCAAATTCAGGCAAAGTAAAAGCCGGATTACTCTCAACTTTCTTTTTCGATTCAAAGCTACCTGTTTCGTTAAAAACACGAACCAACTCTTCAACAACACGCACCGAATAATCATTTGTCAGAATTTGCTCGTATAGTCGCAATTGAGCCGCAGGATCATTAACGCCGAGAATAGCACGCGCATGCCCCATTTCAATTTTTTTGTTCTTAATACCCATTTGTATGTCGGCAGGCAAACGCAACAAACGCAAATAATTAGCAATTGTCGTTCTTTTTTTACCAACACGCTCACTCAATCGCTCTTGAGTAAGTTTATATTCTTCCATTAAACGATAAAAGGTTAAAGCAATTTCGATGGCATTCAAATCTTCACGTTGAATATTCTCGATTAAAGCCATTTCCATAACCTGCTCATCAGCAGCAGTTTTCACATAAGCCGGAATTGTGCGTAAACCAATTGACTTGGAAGCACGATACCTACGCTCACCTGCAATAATGAGGTAAGTTCCATCGTCGTTCTTGCGCAATGTGATAGGCGAAATTACGCCTAATTCGCGAATTGATGTGGCAAGTTCAGACAACGCATCCTCATCAAAATGAACCCGAGGTTGATTTGGATTTGCTACAATTAACTCAATATCTACTTCGCTAATAGATGAAGAGCCAGATGTACTAATGTTATCCGTATCAATTAAGGCACCAAGGCCACGACCAAGTCCAGTAAAATTTTTTGCCATATTATATAAATTGTAAAAATCTACTCTTTGTACAGACGGATTGCATCCCGTCTCTACTTCTTATTTCGTTCAATTAGCTCTTTTGCCAAATCCATGTAATTTATGGAGCCTTTGGACTCAGCATCGTAAAGTAAAACTGGTTTGCCATGACTAGGAGCTTCGCTTAAACGCACATTACGTGTAATTGCAGTTTCGAAAACCATGCCTTGGAAATGTTTCTTTACTTCGTTATAAACCTGATTTGCTAAGCGCAAACGATTATCGTACATGGTTAACAAAAACCCTTCAATTTCGAGCAATGGATTTAGTTTACTTTTTATTATCTTAATGGTATTCAGCAATTTACTAATTCCTTCGAGTGCAAAATACTCGCACTGAACAGGTATAATTACAGAATCAGAAGCTGTAAGTGCATTTACAGTTATCAAACCCAACGATGGTGAACAGTCGATCAGAATATAATCGTAAAAAGGCTTTAGCGGGCTTAACAACTTATTCATTACATGTTCACGAGCATCCATATTCAACATTTCGATTTCGGCACCAACCAAATCGATGTGCGACGGTAGTACAAAAAGATTTTCAACTTCAGTAGGATGAATAGCTTGATTAGAGGGCACGCCATCAATCAAACATTCGTAAATAGTAAACTCCAACAAACGAATATCAATACCCAAGCCCGACGAAGCATTGGCTTGCGGATCGGCATCAACTAAAAGCACTTTTTTACCTAAAGTAGCCAACGAAGCTGCCAGATTTATAGCTGTGGTTGTTTTTCCAACTCCACCTTTCTGATTTGCTAGCGATATTATTCTACCCATTATATTGATAATTAGTTTTCAAAAATTTATAATACTGAATGGCAAAGATAAGAAATAATATTCACCCATTCAAGTCAATCAAAATTGAATAAGTTTTTTTAACCGATATAAAAGTAAATATGTACTACTGACAAAATCAGCAGTAAAAAAGAATTCATTCGAAACAAAAGAGTTTCGGAATATTTGGAATAAATGGGAATTAAATTATGCGCCTAAAGCACGTAGGGCTTCGAAAACAAGAATTGCCGGCCATACCAAAGCTTTTAAAAAACCTAATACTCCTACCCAAAAAGTAGTAGCTTTAGCAATAAAAAAAACGGCTGCACCTATTACCCCAAGTCCATAAACTGCACCACCCGAAGCATTTGCTGAGTGATTATGGTTATTACATTTACAATCTTCGCTCATAATACTTTATTTTTTTGGTAAAAATACAAATTATTCTTATATAATTGCTATTTGGGGAATAAAAATAAAGATTCGGTATTGGTAGCCAGTAAGGATTTATGAACAATGGCTTTTTTAAGTTTTAAAATTTGAGGTTCTAATATTTTTATTTGCTCTGACAAGCTATTTTTTTTATCATTTAATTCTTCTGCATCATAATTAGCACGCAATCCCGCCAAAGAGGTTTCTAAGTCGGATAACTCACTCATCATCAACAAAGATTCATTATACACATGTAATGCCTCAGTACTTTTAAACTGTTCTGAACTAGTATAAACGATAGAATCATTAATTATAATTTGATTTCGAATATTTGAATTCGTAACAGTCTTAGTTGTTTGGTTTTCAGCTTTATTAAACTTCGATTTACTAATTTTATACGTTTTCAATTGTGCAACATTGGATAACAAATCTAGATCATCCGATTTAAAATAAACTTTAGGCACATTAAATGCAAATTTATAAATAATTACCTTTCCGGATGATTGATTACGGTCAGTGGCAAACCATCCAAGCGAATGTTGCTCATCAATAGCCATCAAATAATCGTTAGCCGTTGAGTTAAATGGAAAACCCACATTTTCGGGTGTTAAAAAATCTTTGGTCGAAGCGGAATATTTTGTAATAAAAATATCATATCCACCCATTGTGTTTTCGCCATCCGAAGCAAAATACAAGGTTATCCCATCCAAAAGCAGAAACGGAAAATTCTCGTTGGCACGGGTATTAATTATATTGGATACTGAAACGGGCAAAGACCAATTATCGAGTAATTTAAACGAAGTAAAAATATCCATATTTCCTTTTGTAGAATCGGAAATGAGCTTTCTATCGTTGCGCGGGGTTGTGAACGTAATTTTATCTTGAAAAGTTTTATTATTTATTTTAATGCGTTGCTGAGCTAGTTTGCCTAAATCATTACCAATATTATAAGCGTTAACAAAGTCGTTTTTACTAACTATTACACTATCAATAATCGAAATTTCTTCCACTCTATTCAGTAGTTTTTGCCCTAATTCCGCCTTATTAAGTTGAAGTTCGCAGTCACGCAGCTTGGGGTCAGTGGGGTCGAGCGTAGCCTGATATGCCTGATAAGCAGCAACCGACAATTCGAAACGATACATTCTGAAATAGCTTTCGGCCAAATACCAGTCTTTTAAAGGATATTTGGAACTTGAGTTTTCGAAACACAAAGCAGCATTGCTAAAATCTTTCAACTCAAAATAGCAGCGAGCCAGTTTATAATTCAAAAGCGCATCGTTAGGCTTGCGTTTATGTAAAACTTCAAAAATATTTTTGGCTTTACTGTATTGTTTATTATTGAAATACAACTCTGCATCAGCCGCCGACTGAGCACCAATAAAAAAAGAAATACTAGCAAAAATCAGGACAAAAAATAATCGCATTCTAAAAATATATTTATAAAAAATCACTTAACAATCAAACGCTTAATCGTATTTTTGGCGTTTTGCATAAACAATTCAACAAACCATTCAATCACATTATCAGTCCAACGCTGTGGATGTGTTGTAATCATTATTTGCAAAGGCAAAGTTTTACGATTAGCCGCATTTATAATTTCATTTGTGCTATGATACGTAACATTGAAATGCGCATCCACCTTATCGCGCACACTAAACTTATCGCCATCCCAACACCTTCCGGTATCAGTTAAATAAAAAACCTTCGTAAAATCAATATCAAAATAAGGCTCGCCAATTAAACCAAAATCGCGATAATCATAATACTTCCACAAACTACGGTTATCAATTTTCGAAGTTGGGCTACCATGCATACAAATTGTTTTCACAGGATAAAACCTTCTGAAATAGGCCAATTTGGCCGAAAAATGATCCACTGCAATAGATGAATTGCCTTTCACCAATGACATATCCTCGTAATGATAGCCAATTTCGTGTCCCAATGCAGCAATTGCTTTAATTATCTCCGGTTTATTGCTTTGGCGTACCACTCTAAAATAATAACTGGCTTTAATACCTAACTCAGCTTCCACTCGCGCAGTTGCCAACGAATGCCCAGCCCGCAAATCCACATCATGCCGCAAAATTACAAATTTTTTGGATGCTATGCCTGCACAGTATTCCTCGAAAGTAAAAAAATAATAATCCTCTTTTTTGAGTGTTTCGAGTAACTGTGTGTATATTTTTAGAGAAAAATCCATTATTACAAATTTAAAACCTTAGAACTTTATGAATTTTTACAAACTTTCTAACACTTTTACTATCCTTTCAGCAGTATCACCATCCCAGAATTTGGGTGTAGTGCCTTTTTTGCCTTTACCTTGTAAAATTAATTCCACTTCGTTTTTTATTTCATCCAGCTTAATCAACTTATTACTTCCCTCCCAAACAGTTACAGGGCGCTCAGTATTAGGGCGAACAGTAAGGCAAGGGATATTCATATAAGTGGTTTCCTCTTGTATACCTCCCGAATCGGTCAATGCAAACATAGAGCGACTTACCAAATGTATAAATTGCATATAACCTAGCGGTTCAATAAAATAAAGTTGTGGATAGTTATTGATAAGCTCCTGTAAACCAAAAATCTGTATGTTTTTATAAGTACGCGGATGCACTGGAAAAACCAATGGTACTTTTTCTGATATCTCACCCCAAAGTTGCACCAATTTTGTGAGGCTTTCTTTATCATCCACATTTCCTGGACGATGAAATGTCATTACACCATATTTTTGAGGTTTAAAATCGGTTCCAATTTCTATGGTTTTATCGTAGTTTAAAAGTTTGAATTTAAGTTCTGTACTTTGTGCTTTTCCCAAGTTAGCCACCAACGAATCAATCATCAAATTTCCGAGCATGTGAATTTTATCAGCAGGAATATTTTCTTTTAATAGATTATCATCGGCATCAACACTAGTGGTTATAAACACATCACTAATAGCATCTGTCACCAAACGGTTAATTTCTTCGGGCATTGTACGGTCGTTGCTGCGTAAGCCAGCCTCGTAATGAATGGTTTTAATTTCCATCTTCGAAGCAACCAAAGTACAAGCTGCAGTACTATTGACATCACCTACAACTAATACAGCATCTGGTTTTTCGCTCAAGCAAACCCGTTCAAACCCTTCCATAATACGAGCCGTTTGCACAGCATGACTTGCCGAGCCTACTTCCAAGTTAATATCTGGTGTAGGGATATTTAATTCCTCAAAAAATTGCCCCGACATTTTCACATCGTAATGTTGACCAGTATGTACCAACACCGCTTGAATAGTTCTGTGACCTTTTAATGCGTGCATTAATGGTGCAATTTTCATAAAATTTGGACGAGCACCAGCTACAAGGATTAGTTTCATATTTAGTTTTGAGTATTGAGTTCTGAATTTTGAATTGTAAAAGCGGTTACTATAAAAACGGTTACAATTAGTATTATTTGAATTTATATTGATAATCAGGATTTTCATTCATAACGCTCAAGCTTTGTGGATAGTTTTCGATAAACCAAACATAAAACGCTGTCACATCAATTTTATCATTGAGCATTAATTGTCTCCGTAGTTGCCATTCGGCCTTCAAATTCTTAATTGACAACAACTCATCTAATTTTGTAAACATAGCTTCGCTATCGGTAGGGACAAAACCAAATGTAAGTTGATATTTATGTTCTTCTTCCTCAAGATATTCAATCCGATCAACAAATGAATTGCTTCGAATAGAAGGTGTGCCAAGCATGGCCGCTTCCGAAGTCATGGTTTGGCTATCGCCAATAAACATGGTTGCATAATAAAGTAACGAATGCACCTTTTCAGGGGCAAGTTTTAGTTGATATTTCAAAAATTCCTCATCAATATTGCGTTCGGTAGTAATAAAAACCTTTCCCTTTTTCTCAAGGATAGAAATAATTTTTCGTTTATTTTCGATGGATAAACCTTCAATACCAACATCATGATGCGCTTTAAATACATTGAAACGCATTACAAAAAACACATCTCCTTCTTTTAATCCAATTTCGGTTAATACCGAAGGGTCAGGTGTAAAACGATTGGGATGAAGATATGCTAATTCGTGATATCCAGCATAATAGATTGTATCTTTTCGTGCCCGCATACCTTTAAGAGCATCGGGTGATAATATCAACGAAATATAAGGATGCACATATTTCACAATTAATGGTTCAACTTCATCGTCATCGTCATCGAATAATAAAGATGGAATTTTAGTAATCCGAGTTAAAAAAGCAGCAGTAATACTACCTATCATCAAATCCACGCGATTGAATTTAACTAAAAGCAAACAACGTAAATTATACCAAACTTGCATTATTGCTTTACCTAACAGACTATCCTTTTTGGACCCCAACACTATAAACTCAACATCGAATTTAGACAAAAGATAGGTTATTGATTTCACTTTTTTTGTTACTACTATAACTTTATGACCTTTGCCGGTTAATTCTTTTATTGTTGCTAACAATTTATATACATGAGCCGGATGCGAGATTTCAACTAATATATTCATTTAATTATACTTAAGTTCAATTTATCTATTTCTATTAAACAGTCTCCAAAACTCAAAACCAGTACGTGCTATGAAATAAGCAAAAGGTTTATGAACAAGCTCGTATCTTCCATAATTTACAATTTCACCACCACTTTGCAGTTTGAACTTACGCACACCATAATCCACATTTGGATTTCCTGCTCCGCCATAATCAAACAATTTATATCCATTTTCAGCCCCCCATTTAAGAGTTTCCCAAATCAACAAATCGTTCGGGAAATAGGAATAATACTTGGATAAACTTCCAGCATACCAACCATATAAATCATTTTTAAATTTTAGAACAAACCTAACTCCAATTATTACATTGTTGTATTTTAGTTCAAAAAGAAGCAAACAATCATTTTTTGATGCATTAATCAACAAATCAATATTTGCCAAAGGTAATTCGGCACTTTCATAAACTTTTTTGATAATATTATAACCGTTTTGAATTTGTTCAACAGTGATTGAACTATTACTCACATCTACTGTAAGTCCAGCATTTATGGCGCTTTTCACTTTCTTTTTGCGACCTTCGTGTAGTTCTTGCCAAAGCTTTTCGGTTCCCTTACTTAAATCAATCAGTATATTCAGGTGACTTTCAAAAATAAATGATTTACTTCTAAAAACCTCATTCAATGGAAGCATATTAAAGAAATTGCGATATTGAATAACTACACCCTTGTTTTCTACATTTTTTTTGTGAGTTTCAATTAATTCCGACGCAATTTTTTCATTATTATTATCAACTAACGGACCACCACTTACTATAATTCTGGAGCTTAATATTCCTAGAATTCCTTTGTACTGATTTTGCACTACCGATAATAAACAACCTACAATTTTACCTTGTTCGTAGGCCATTAGAATATATGGTTCGTGCTTTGGGGTTTGCGTATAAATATTATAAAGCGCAGGTGTTTGGAATATATTTCCATGAGGATGATTTGCAACAAAATTTGTCCATTCATTTTGATTTATTTTGGAAATATCAGAAACTACTGTCAAGTTTGATTTTGATGCATTTTTAGTTTTACTTTTTATACTTTTGTTCGATCGCATTATTTTAACAAAACCTTCACCAATTCGATACTGACTTTTATTCAACACACATAAAAATCGTCCATGCTCTACAAGTGTTCCACCAAATTTTGCTTTAAATTCTCGCACTCCATATCCTTCATCGGGCTTACCTGCACCCATCATATCAAATTTATCGAATCCATTAATGGAAGCATATTCTATAGCAGCCCAAGTAGCTAATGTTGATGGAAAAACATTTTTTATATCACCATCCTTACCACACACAAACCATTCGTACAGCGTATTTTTATCAAAAGCTACACAAACACTACCACCAATTATTTTTGCATTGTGTTTAATAGCAAAAATATGACCTTCGTCCGTTTTTATTAATTTCTTAAAAAATTGAATTGGGAAAAGTGGAGTTTTGATTTTTTGGTCATATAACTCCTTTAAAATAACATAAAACTCTTCAACATCACTATCAGATATAAGTTCTTGAATTTCAGCCCCTTCTTTTAGCGATAGTTTAATATCTCTACGTTTTGTAGAACTTAAGTTTTTTAATGTTGTTTCTTTGTCGGGTGTAAGTAAATGAAAATTAAGATGAGACAGATATGAAAAACCTGCTTTATGTAATCGAGGACTAAAGTCACTGTAATCATTATAATTACGCATTTCAATATATATTGCCTTTCGCAATAATTTTGACTTTAAGGTAACTAGCAAATTATTTAATGCATCATCGGAAATAGTTGGGTCTAATAGTATCCCACCAGGAATAATTGCTCTACGGCTTAAATACTTTTTCAGTAAAATACCATCCGTAATAAGATAACCAAGAGCAACTCCAACCAACTTATTATTATCCGAAACGCCATACAAAAAAGGTTTCAGGAAGGAAAGTTGACAATAAAATTGATAACATGCAGGAGATTGGAAATAACATGATGTAGCTGATGATTTCAATAGATCATCCCATTCAAAAGTATTAATTTCTTTTCCTATAAGTGTTTTAATCATTGACAATATTATTTTGAATTCCTAAAACGAATGATCTTTGCAGGATTGCCACCAACAATTGCATAATCAGGAATATCTTTAGTAACAACTGAACCTGCACCAATAACAACCCCATTCCCAATTTTCTTACACCCTGGCAATACAATTACACGAGCTCCAATCCACACATCATTGGCAATTACCAATTCCGTTTTACCACCTCCACCTTGATGCCCCATAGGAATGTCCGTTCTTTCAAAACTATGATTACCACCCTGAAAAAGCACATCTTCGCCCATCATAAGGTAGTCGCCAACCGTTAGTTTAACGTTCCTACATTGAAAGTTTTTTCCAAAACCCACTTCAAAACCTACAGACACATCCTTACCATTTCCAAAATAAACACCATTTTCGACAACTAGTTTCTTTCCACAGCTTTTAAACAGCTGGGAACACAGAAATCGACGAAAAGTTTTTGATACTTTCCCAATTACTGGAGTTGTCGACTTTGGAAGATACTTTGCTAAAGCATAATAAATCAGCAAGTAAATATATCTCATTGCTTCTTTTCTAAAATTTTTGTATATATTTCAATCAGCTTTTGAACAACTGCATTCTGCTCCAATTGTTTCAACATAATTCTTTCACTCCCACTCGTACGTTTCTCCAACTTAAGAGCTATTTCAATTTTTTCGCTTAATTCCCTTACGTCATAAGAGGTCAAAAAACAACCTGAAACACCTTTTATTACTTCTTCAACATCACCAACATGTACCGATACAATAGGACAATTACAAGCCATGGCTTCTTTTATAAATTGAGGCGAACCTTCCGAAAAACTTGTCATAAGGCAAACATCAACCGCATTCATAACAAGCGCTACTTCATTTCGAGTAAAACCCTTCAATTCAAGAAGCTGAACACGATCGAGAGCAACAACAGCCGATTTGGCTAACTCTGGATTTTTGACAGTATTATTAAAATCTCCGGCAAATAGCACTAATTTTTGTTCCAAATCAAAACCAAGTTGTTTACGAGCCACAATTTTATCCATTGGATAAAAAATACTCATATCAACACCACATGGAATAAGTGCAAAATTACGTTTTAAATTTGATTTATGTAAATTTTTAGCTGATACAAAAATATTAAATGCTGAAAGTATCATATTTAAACGCGACAAAACAAATACTTTTGACACATTAATATCACTCCCATGATAGGTTGTAACAACAGGAATTCTAAGTTGAGTATTCGCCAAAAGGCCCGACAATCCATAATGAGCATGAATTAAATCAGGGCGAAATTCTTTAATTTTTTGAATTAGTTCAACACGTTTACTTAGATAACCTTTGAGACTTTTACCTATAATAATAAAATACTCACATTGAATGCCTTGATTAATTAAAGCACTAACTTGATCAGTAATAAATGGAGCCACTTTTCCTGAATTTCCACTGCAAACTATTAAAATCCTCATACCATTCCCCTCCCAGCTAATTTAAACCAGCTCCAAGCTATAATGGCCACAAAAATAAACATCATCCACCAATCAAAGTATTTACGTTCTTTTTTCTCGATTAACGAAACGCCAAAAGC
>CAYXQZ010000001.1:51179-59645 GCA_964466415.1 uncultured Paludibacter sp. | reverse complement strand
TCAACTCTTCATTAATGAAAAATCAAAATAATTTATAGAATTTCAAAAGTCCTCCGTTCTCACACCTAACAATTATTCCACAAAAAAACCGCAACCTGTTTTGTCTTATTTTTCACCCTAAACCAGCAAATAACTCTCAGGTATATCATTGACAATTAAATTTTTACAGCCTCAACAATTCAATAAATTTACAATTAATAACTTATTAAATAAATATTGAAAGCAGGCGTGTTGTATTTTTATTATGAACTCATTTTTTTTCTTTGATTTTTCTCATAATATCAAATAACAATGCTGATATATTAATCGATAATATTTTGTTTTAAAATCTTGATTAATGCTTCTAACTCAATCGAAAGTACTGTGGTTATATTTGAATACGCTCTATGAGCAGCAAAAAATGGAGCTGTTATATGCGAGCTACAACCGCGCTCTTTTACATTGCTTATTTTGAGGCATTGTAGACATATTGTTGTACAAGTAAAACTATTTAATGAAGTCAAAACGATTTTAACTACAACTGCTGTTCCTCCACAGTTGCAAAGTAGGGTAGTAGATGACTCTTTTGCCCATATATACAACAGAACACCTAATGGTAAACGTTTTATACGTCCTGCAACCAAACAAGCTCGTGCATAAAAATTAATATCATGGATTGGAATTATGAAATAATTGGGATTAGCAATGATTTGTTCCCGTTTTTCCATTAACAATGGTAGATGTTTGAAAAAGAGCGTATTGTACTCATATATTTGGTTGTTTTTCATTAATTTATTTTAAATACATTCCCGTTGGTCTACCGTGAATAAGTTCAATTTTTTTATCGTAATTAATCACCCGATTACCATCCAAATCAAACACCATAAGCTCCGATGCTGGCGAATCGTAATCGAGTCGTAATACATAATGTGTCATTAATCCAAAGGCAGCGATTCCGCCTTCATTTTTGTCAAAATGCGCACGAATCTTGTCTTGAATAAGTGCTTTAAATTCATAATAAGGTAACTGAATGTCGGATTTTTCGAGCTGAATAAATCGCAAAGAATGAGTAAACGTACCAGCAAATATGGGCGATGGAACTCTTTTTTCGCACATGGCGCAAATATAAGGTTTAAATGTTTCACGCACCTTGTTGCGGTAATTGATTTCAGCAATTAGTCTCTTGTTTGCAAATGCAATTTCCGTTTCCGCAATAGCTTCGTCAAGCTCTTTACGCGATACCTGAATAGCATTTGCGAGCTTATCTTCCTGATGTCGGGGAGTATCTTCTCCCCTTATCCATTTATCTAAGTTACAATACCCATTACTCGGATTTTTGTAATTCATAGCCATCACAATTTCTTTGCGTGTAAGTGGCACTTCGGCCATACGTTTTTTAATAAACAATGTTAGAGGTGTTACCATAATTTTTTTAATGATAAGTTGTTAATTATAAATGGTTAATAAATTTAGAATCCCAACTTACAAACCTGGCGTTTGTTCGAAATTCTTTCACTCTCGCAAAAAGCAGTAAGTTTTTCGTACGAAGGTTTTTCGCCACTCAATACCTCTTCGGTAATGGTTTTGCGTACGATATTATCTATTTCTCCACCTGAAAAGTCGAACTTGCGCGACAACTCGGCAGCCAAATCTATTTCAATCCATGGCATTTTTTCAATCCAGATTTTCAGACGTTCAGCAGGTGTTGGCTTGGTAAACCGCAACTTAAATAAAAACCGACGATCGAAAGCTGAATCGAAATTATTCGTCAGGTTGGTTGTAGCTATCAGTATACCATCCAATTTTTCCATTTCTTCCAGAATTATATTCTGTATTGCATTTTCAGTCTGGGCGCAATTACCTGCACCGACATCTTTGCGTTTGCTGAATATCGCATCGGCCTCGTTGAATAGCAAAATGGGTTTCACTTCGCATTTCTCACTTACACGGCGATAGTTTTCGAAAATCTCCTTGATGCGCTTCTCACTTTCGCCAAACCATGCCGATTTGCTTTCGCTTATATCCACATGAAATACTTCGCGACCAGTGGCGCGCGCTATTTGCATAGCTGTTTCGGTTTTACCTGTGCCAGGGTCACCATAGAATAAGCAACTTACACCAGTTGGGAACGCTTTTTCTTTGAGTCGTTCCTGCAATGATACAAATTTATCATTCGCCAGTGATGCTTTAATAAAATCAACCTGCGAGGCAAACGCAGGCTCAAAAAACAACACTTTGGCTTGAATATCTTCGGGTGAAATACGATTTTTTTTCTTTTTCTTTTTTACAAAAAGTTGTGCATCCTCGCCCATAAAGAGTTCACATCCACTGTCGGTCAGCCCTATGCGCATATCGCTGTAAAAAGACCCCTGCATAAGTTGAATGTAATTATGACGAAACAAGCTCAAAGCCTTATCCAATGCCAGCCGACTTTTTTGAAACCTCACACGGGTGTTATCATACATATCCGAATAAGTTTTTTCGAGGTTAACAGGTTGATTTTCGATAACTAATTCGTTACAAATCTCGTAGAAGAAAGTACGGTCGTCCACCTCCACACTAATGTGAATCAACTCTTTTACCATAGGTAATTCCATATTGGCCTCTTCGAGCTTTTCAACTGCTCTGAAAAGTTGCTGCGTGGTAAGTGCTGCATTTTTACGCTTATACAGCATGTCGGACACTTCATACACAAACTGATATACATCCAATTCTGCATTGGCCATACTGATGGGTTTATTATCAATAATGCAGGCAAGCACATCTTCATTTACCAGAATGTCTTGCTGGTAAAGGGCATTCGTACGTCTTCGACGGGTAAATTCCGTCTCAACCAGAATGAGTTTTTCATCGTAAAGCTGCTTAATATCAGACTTGTATTGCATGATTTCAACAAATGTGAGGTCGTGCTGACGTGCAACCTGTCGAACGCTAATGGCGCCAAATGAGCTATTCTGTGTGTGATAAACTGCAACAAACAATACTGCCTGCTGTTCGGTAACTTTCAGATATGAAGCCAGGCTGGCAATTTCGGGGGAATCGCCTGTGTTGCTGATTACGAGCCTAAAACCTTTTTCCTCGATGTTAGAAACTGCCATTATAAGTGCACTGAGCACATTAAAACCTGCTTTTGTTTCATTATTTTCGCTCATATTTTTCAATTTAGAATGTTGATAAAAATAATTTTTGATAATTATAAAGACATAGTGAGTGCCAACAGAACATTTACAGGGGAAATGTTTTGAGGTAAATAGATTAAGTAAGATAGCCCTTAGCTCGCTAAAGTTTCAATTTGTCCGAAAATTTTTGATTTGATACGATTGCCGGGTGGCAACGATTGTGTTGTTGGGAAGTGTTTGTTTTCATGTCGTTTTTTTATTTAAATTATTATTACTAAAAATTTAAACCACATCTGCTTTCGCAGTCCACCGTGGCTCGCTTGCTCGGTTGGCATTGGGTGGGTTTACCCTACTCTTGATGTATATTTGAAAATTAACAACTCCTTTAGGTTCTAAATTTTCAAATGTGGTGCAAATATCTAAAAAAAAAATCGTAGACAAAAATTATTTAGATTTTATTGTCAATTCATATCCCATAACATTATTAATGGAATAAATTCAAATATCAGCTAATTTAGATTATATATTTTATGATATATTCTATTTGTTAAATATATTTCCTAATCGACTACATGTAAATTTCGCCACAAATACATAAATATATACATATATTACGTTAAAAACAAAATAATAGCACTTAGATTAATATAAATTGCATAAAATGTTGTATATTTAATTTATTAGTAGTACATTTGCAAAAAAATAAATAATTAATAAAAAAATATTATGGAATTTGAATTTAAAATCAGAGTACCTTGGTACCTTTCTAAAAGTGATTCTTTAACAAGTAAGAATCCGTATTATACTGAAGAAGTGAGAAATGAATTTATTGATTTGCTTTGCAAGATTTCTCAAGAAAGAGATAAATTGGTTGAATCAAGTTATGAAAAACTTAAATCAAAGGGCAAAAAACCTGTCGACATTTGCTACAACAGAGTAATTGAAGTCCTAAATGATGAATATTATTCTTTTGAGGATGATCGATTTCATCTTTTTTGTCCTGCTAATATAAAAAAATATATATATGAAAACTTCAACAATGAAATACTGGAGCAGTATCCTTCATATTCAAAATTTATAGATGAAGTTGAAAGCAAATGTAGTTTCCGTCACAAAATTGAAGAAAACCTTAATTTGGGGGAAGATATAGTTGAAGTAAATGAATATCCAATATTAATTACCCCCGAGTTTAAATCTTTAATTTCAAAAAAGAAAGAATATAGTCATTTTCTCAATGATTTGACCACAAAACTAATGGGGTACCATATTAGCATTCAGAAATTTAAATTATTCTTTAAAAATGAATCTATTTTTTATGATATAAGTGAAAATTTATCATATAATGATGTTTTAGAAAAAACAATTGAATGGTTAATAGAAAATAGTATTGCCTGTAAGATTGAAGACCTCGAAGAATATGTTTCGAGTGATAAAAAGGATGATTATCCTATTGTTTGTGATGAATTGCCATTTTAATTCAGATTCAACTAGTAAAAATGAGATTTTAAAACTTTGTTTGTATTATTTTTTAAACAAAAAATCTGAGATAAAAGTTAGTCTCTTATGTGAAATGTCATTTTTTATCTCAAAGTAGATTTATCTTTAGTTTGAGTGTTTGTAAAAAGAAGCTCAGTGATTTAACTTCCTTTGATAAGCACTCACGCTTCTGTTTTATCTTACTTTAGTTTATAAAAACAAATACGTATAGCACTCCATTGGTAAACGCCATCAACAAGCACCTCATCTGCATTTGAAGTTCTGTAAGACAAAATATTTTTGATACACTTCGTGTGTGTGATAAGTATCCATAATAGATAATTCGAGAAATCAAAGTTATTTAGCAATTTCTCACGCAATCCAAATACCTGTTGTTGCGTGTTGAAATGATGGGAAAAGCAAATACCCATATTTTATCTTTTCAACCATTTCAGGGATTGAAAATGACTCTTTGCTGAATTGAATTTTTCTAATCTCAGTTCCAGTTGGCTTTTGGTTGAAATTCTGGGTGGATATTCCTAGTTTTATTTGGTATTGGCCTTCTTTGGGTTGTTGGTTATTTTCAAAGTTTTCTAATAACATTCATATTTTGACTATTTTTTGTTCTTCAAATTGTGGTTGTTTGAAGATAATGGGATATCCCTTTTGAGATAACCGATACATATAGTCAGAGAATGATGTTTTGTTTAGAAATAATTAAGGAGAACGCTTATAAATAAAAGTGAATGATTTTTTTGGAGTATAATAATCGTCATTTTTCAATTTGAAATAATAGAGCTGCCAATATTTTAGACCAATTAGAAGTAGTTGGAATTGTTGGATCTTTTTGTGGAAATGGATTTAGGAAATTGAAAAAACACTTTCCCTTTATATAGCTTGTAATTATTTTTTTAAGATGAAATATGGGATTGTTCTATGTAATATAACGTTAATTAACATGTAAATTTGAGTGATTTATTGATTTGATGGATATTAATTATCATGAATGATATACTCTAAAAAAATTATTAAAACATTGCTTTTGATAATCTTAAAAAAAGTATAACTCGTAACTTTTGATACCTTAAAATTAAAATGTTGATGAAAAAACACATTACACTTTTTTGTATTATTTTTTTAACTGCTTATTTATCAATTATTTCGGCTCAAAACACTTCAAAATTTATTGTAAATGGTATTGTAAAAGATTCGGATGGGCCTTTGGTTGGTGTTACTGTTCTGATTCAAGGTTCAAATATTGGTACTACAACGAATGTTGATGGGAAATTTAGTATTAGCATTTCCGAAAGTCAATCAGTTCTTATATTCTCATTTTTAGGATACAGAACACAAAAAATTAATGTAGTAAAGAATCAGTCACTTATTATTTTTATGGAGACTGAATCTCGTGAAATTAAAGAACTAGTTATTACCGCTCAAGCACTAGGGCAAAAGAATGCTATTCGTCAGCAAATCAGTTCAAATACAATCAAAAATGTTGTTGCAGCCGACCGCTTACAGGAAAACCCTGATGCAAATGCTACTGAAGCCATTGGTCGCTTACCGGGTATATCGGTAATGCGTTCGGGTGGCGAAGGTACTGGCTTGGTTATTCGTGGACTCGAGCCTCGCTATACAACTGTTACATTGAACGGCATTCAACTTCCTTCCACTTCGGGCTCAGACAGAGGCACAAACCTGAGTGGAATTTCGCAATATGCTTTGCAAGGCGCCGAAGTATATAAATCGCTAACTGCCGACATGGATGCCAATTCGGTGGCAGGAACAGTAAATCTAAAACTTAGGCAAGCACCCAAGAATTTGCATATCAATGTTATGGCACAAAAAGGTTATAATTATTTGAATGATGATTTGAAAAATTATAAGTTTTTGGGTGAGTTTAGCAACCGTATATTTAATGATAGATTGGGAATATTATTTACGGCTAATGCTGAACGAGTAAACCGAAGTATACAAACAATGAGTGCTGGTTATGGAATTGATTCAAACAACCCTAATGATAGCATATTACTAAATAGTGTGAACCTAAATGACATTAAATCAGTTATATATCGCCGTTCTGCTTTGTTGTCGCTCGACTACAACGTATCTAAAAATACAGTTTTTATGCTATATGGAATGTATAGTAATTCGAGAAATGACTATCAGCGTCAGTCTAAAAATTATGGAATAGGTGGTGCAGGCACAGTTGGTTACTCTTTTGCTGCTAATCCAAACAATCCGACAGATATGTTTCAAACGTCGATTAGCGGTGAAACAAAACTCAATTTTTTAAATATTAAGGCAGAATATGGTTTTTCTTATTCTAAAGGTAAAAACTATAATTTAGGTGGGCGAAGTTGGAATTTTAATTTTGATAAAGCCTCCACTTCGGCCATAACTGATATTGCTCATCGCCAATTAGACCCCAAAGATTTGATTCCATTATTTTCTGATAATGCCGACTCATTGTCAAATTGCTGGTTAACAAGCATTGGCCAAAGAGACAGCAAAATTGAAGATGAGAATATGAATGCTTATCTTAATTTCACAGTTCCATTTAAAATAGGTGATTTGATTTCGGGAAATATAAAATTTGGAGGCATGTATCGAATTAAAAACAGATGGCGAGATGATACAGTTGGTGGTCAGGGAACAAATGCCAATGCTAATCAATTTGCACCAAAGATAATAGCCGATTCATTACCATGGATAGAAAGAACTGCGGGTGGAAATATTTCGGCAAAAGGATTGACAGATGGAACGTTTGATAATTTTTTGAATGGAGATTTTAATTTCGGAAATAATTTTAATATCAATCGTTTAAATCAAATTTCGGATGCTTGGCAAAATATATCAAATTATTATTATACTCAGGGACCAAATGTATATCTTCCGCTTTTTGGAGAAGTTAGCAAGCTAGGCTATACGCAAAGTGTGGCAGAATGTATGATGAATGACCAAGATATTAAAGAACAATATGGTGCCGGCTATCTAATGTCCGAAATCAATTTTGGTAAATATGTGATGTTTCTTCCTGGAATTCGCTTTGAGAAAACATACACCACCATGAAGGGATTTTATGCCTTGCCGCTTCAATATTCCCCTTCGATAACCGCCCCACTTCCTGGTACTGACAGTCTGGCTAACCGCTCAGACCAGTTTTTATTGCCAATGATTCATTTGAGAATAAAACCTACGAACACATTTTATATGCACTTTGCATTTACGCAAACGCTGAGTCGCCCTGATTTTAATGCCATTTCGCCCAATTATTTTGTGAATACTGGGTTTGCTCCGTTTTCTTATTCGGCTTCAAATCCCGAATTACGTCCTGAACTGTGGACAAACTTAGATGCACAGTTTGTATTTCATGGCAAAAAGATGGGGCTTTTCTCGGTAAACGCTTTTTACAAAACGGTGAAAGATAAAATTTGGAACAGAAGTTATCAGCGTATTAAAGGTGATGCCATTATAAATCCATTTCCAAATACTGCTACTGTAAATGTTTCAATTTGGGAAAATCATGCCAATTTAGCTTATGTGAATGGAGTGGAGGTTGATTGGCAAAGCAATTTTTCATACCTACCTAAACCATTTTGTTACTTTACTTTATCAGCCAATTATACATTTACAAATTCAAAAACAAGTTATCCTTATTCGCGCATCGATTTGATAACTCCTGCCGCAGGTGGTCGTCCAGTGGCAACACGAATTGACTCAACAACCACAGGCCCAATGATTTTACAACCAAAAAACATTGCCAATGCCTCTATAGGTTTCAATAAAGATGGTTTCAATGCATGGCTCTCATTTCAGTACAATGGGCAGATTTTCACTGGCAAAAATTATCGGGGTGTTCCACGCTTAGATGCGCAAAAGGATTATTTCT
>CAYXQZ010000001.1:43158-51079 GCA_964466415.1 uncultured Paludibacter sp. | reverse complement strand
ACTGGCAAAAATTATCGGGGTGTTCCACGCTTAGATGCGCAAAAGGATTATTTCTACCGTTGGGATTTGCAGTTGACCAAGAAATTTGCGATTAGTAAAATTGAAGGTTTTGAAGTCATTTTGAATATTGCAAATATAAGTAATTATACTGAATCACAAAGACTTATGGGTGATGTTCGACCAACATATCAAGAAAATTATGGTTGGACTTCTGATTTAGGATTACGATTTAGATTTTAATGATATTGAAATTATATCGAAAGGAAAATAATTATTATTCCATTTTTAAAATAAGAAAAACATGAAAAACACATTTAAAATCACATTGTTATTTGCATTTTTAATTTGCTGTCTTGTTGGATTTTCACAAACAGTTTTGGTTGTTGAGCCTGGAGTTGGAACTTTGAATCAGGCTGTAGCTACTTATGGCGGAACCAGAATCTATCAACTCAAAGCTGGTGAATGGTATGGATTGAATGCGCCCATCGAAAATGTGGATTATCATTTGCAAATCATTGGTAGTGAGCCTGCTGTATCAGGTGGGAAACCCGCAACTCTTCAAACAGGAAGCGATGTGAATGGCGCTCCTTTTGCTTCTATGTTTAATGCCAAAGGAGATATAACGCTAAAAAATATTTACGTGGTGAATGCTGATTTAACTGCTCAAGTAGCCAATCATTTTGTTGCGGAAAGTAAAACCAGTGCGAGAATAATTATTGACCACTGTGTGCTTCATCCGGTAGGTGCTGCCACAGGAGTAAACGGTGCTGCTGGTAATTTAAAAACTTATTTTACTAATAATCTGGTGATTGACCACGGACATCAACTTAGTCCTAACGATGGACATTTATTTGCTTTTGATAATAGTTCAGGAGTTGGACTAGACAGTTTAGTGGTCGAAAATAATACTTTTGTTTGTATGGGAACAACTATTTTCAATGGTAGTTATGGAAAATTAGTGAATAATGTAGTGAATTTCAATCACAATACTTTTGTTTTTGCAAAAAGTCAAATTGACTGGTCATCGCTTAAAAATGAGGAATATTGGACCAATAATTTGATGTTCGATTTGCAAACACAACCTTACGCCAATAATTGGCAACCAATGCCGGGTGGCGACCCTAGTAAACCGAAACCTAATTTGATTTTTGCAGGTCCACTTCCAAGCGAAACCCTACCAAGTACTCGCCCTTGTTTTGTACAATATAACTCACATTATCGGGCGCAAGGATTTTATGATTTAATTACCGAATTAAATGCATTTGCAAAAACTAAAAGCTTGCCAAACGTGTATTTGTTTCCGTTAGTTTGGCCAAAAGATACCACCAATTGTCGTGAAGCTGGGATGTTTAATAGTGATAATTACCCAAAATTCAAGTATGGAAATACTATCACAAACGTTGACCCACAATGGACAGATGCAAAAATTTATGCACACGAAGCTGATTTTTTGAAATGGACAAAACCAGCCAGTTATATTCATGCAATGGCGCAACCTTCTGGCAATTATCCAGCGGTAAGCACATGGGCTCAGTATTGGTGGGTGCCGAGTGGCGATATTTCTGATAATGATATTTGGCCAGTTTTTGATGGAACCTACAAAAACCCTCAAACGCTCACAGGCTCTATCGAAAATTTACCTTTGGGCGATTTGAATTGGTTTCCTGCGGCTAAATCAAAATGGTTGGCTAATAAAGCTGCAATTGATGCTCACATAAAAGCTGGAAATACCGAGAAAATTAATCTGACAGCCATTAATGAAATTCATTACCAAACGGATTTCGTTTATCCAAATCCTGCAAAAAATCTGATTAATGTTAAGGATGGCGAAAATGCTTCTACTACAATTATGGCTTTGGATGGCAGAATTTTGAAAACATATAACCATGTTTCCAATATCAATATTTCCGAAATAGCAATTGGAGGCTATTTGATTAGTGTAAATAATGGTTTGTGTACCAAAACTCAAAAAATATTTATTCAACGATAATTACTCAGATGAAAATTCAATTTAAAATTATTCTCATTATTTTATTCACAGTTTTTGTTGGTACAAAGGCTTTTGCAGTTGGTGATGTGAATGAGAATGATGCCCTGACTCGTCATTTTCTGTCACCTGTACGGATTGTTTGGAAGTCCGACAATTCCAGTAAATACATAGTTAATACTGATAAATTATTGGAGAAAGGCAACGGTCAAGCCGATTTGGTAGGAGCAAATCTTTGCTTAATGACAAGTCCTGATAGTTGTAATAGCTCAATACTGCTCGATTTTGGAAAAGAAATGCATGGTGGATTACAGTTAGTTACAGGGATATTTAAAGAACAAAAACCTATTAAAGTTAGAATTACCTTTGGCGAATCGGTTAGCGAAGCCATGAGCAATGTGACAGGTTCAACAGCTACAAATGACCATGCGATACGCGATTTTGAAATTTTATTACCTTGGCTCGGAAGCATAGAAGTGGGCAATAGTGGATTTCGGTTTGTGAAAATAGAATTATTGGAAAAAAACCGTGAACTTAAACTCAAAGAAGTAAGGGCAATAGCCATACATCGAGATTTAAAATATCAGGGCTCGTTCAAATGCAACGATGAGCGGTTAAATAAAATTTGGCAAACGGGCGCATATACTGTTCAGCTTAATATGCAGCAGTATTTGTGGGACGGTATAAAGCGCGATCGATTGGTATGGGTGGGCGATATGCATCCGGAAGTAATGACTATTTTGTCAGCTTTTGGATACAACGAAGTGGTTCCAAAAACGCTAGATTTGATACGCGATATTACCAAACTTCCCAACTGGATGAACGGTATAAGTTCTTACTCAATGTGGTGGATTATTATTCAATATCAATGGTATATGAATAATGGAAATTTGGATTATTTGAAGCAAAACAAAGATTATACGTACAAATTGCTCGATTTATTGGAAACCAAAATTGATTCGGTTGGAAACGAAAAACTTGACGGGCATAGATTTCTTGATTGGCCTACAAGTCCAAATAAAGAAGCCATTCATGCAGGATTACAATCAATGATGCTAATGACTTTTAGAAACGGAGAGAAAATTGCCACGATTTTGAATGATAAAGAAAAGGCTACAGCTTATAAAAAGGTTTGGCAATCGTTGAAAAGAAATGTACCAACACCAAATGGCAATAAATCGGGAGCTGCTTTGATGGCTATTTGTGGATTGGCAGATGCCAAAGCAATGAACGACACTTTATTGTCGAAAAATGAAACCGAAGGAATATCCTCTTTTTATGGTTATTACGTGCTTCAAGCCCGTGCCAAAGCTGGTGATTACGATGGTGCAATGAATGTGATTCGCAAGTATTGGGGCGGAATGTTGGAACTTGGCGCAACTACTTTTTGGGAAGATTTTGATTTGAAATGGATGGAAAATGCAGGGAGAATTGACGAAATAACACCAGTAGGCAAAGTTGATGTGCATTCGCAATATGGAAGTTATTGTTACAAAGGACTTCGGAATAGCTTCTGTCATGGTTGGGCTTCGGGACCTACGGCTTGGTTGAGCGAACACGTATTAGGAATTCAGGTATTGGAAGCAGGCTGCCGTAAAGTGAAAATTGAACCTCATTTGGGCGATTTAGAATGGGTAGAAGGTACATACCCAACACCATTAGGAGTTATTTATGTGAAGCACACAAAGCAAATTGATGGTAGTATCAAATCCATTATTAAAGCTCCCAAAGGAGTAAAAATTGAAAGTGCTCAAAACTGAATAAAGTTATGACTAAAACATTGCAATCAATTATACTTTCAATTGGATTAATGATAAGCTTTTCTTGCAATACAACGCAAGAAATTAGCACAAAAAATTCATTAATGCCAATTCCGGCTTCGGGAACGTTGTACGGAACATGGCTCAATGTCTGGTTTTCGAGCAGTGAATCGTGGTGGAAATCCGATAATTATTATGGTCAAACTACAATTATGCCTAACAATACTTGGTCGGCGCCCGATTGGAATAATGCCGAATGGCGTAAAATGGTTTATGCCGATTTGAAAAACGCGGGAATAAATTTCATTGTTACCGACAATACCAATGGGCTATATAACAAGTCAGACCTGGTTTTTGATGACATTAACACCCAGAATATTGACCTTAATTACTGTGTCGCATTTAGCAGTCGTGAATTATCTTCTGCCACAGATATGGATTGGTTGTTGAATAGAATGAAGGATAACAAATACTTACGGATTGATGGAAAACCAGTTTTGGTCTGTTATGTAACTAAAAGTGAATGGGTTACTAAATTTCAGAAATTAACGAATCTCTATGCTGATAATGTTACGAAACTTAGTCAGTTTTATAGAGTTTGGGCTTCGGGCGAGAACAGTGGAGCAGAGAAATGGGGTTGGCAGTTAGAACCGCAAGATGGTCTAATTTCAAGCAAAGTTGGTTCGTTTGTTACAAACTCAGTTAATCATGAGGAGGTTACATCGGTTTCTACAACTTCATATTGGAGCATGTCCTCAGCAATAGGTGATTATACGTTTTGGCAAGCAAGAATGAATCCATCAAAATACGTCATTGTGGGGTCTTATGATGATTTGTCGGAAAGAAATGGATGGATGCCCATGCAAACCGTGGCTGCAATGTCAGATGGAAATAAAAAGTTCAATCCAACAACTGGAATTCAACTATTTAATACAAAAACTGGTAAGCCCGATGATCCTTATTTCCTTCGCAACAGAACTGAAAATTGGATAAAAGGGAAAAGTCTGACATTGGTGTCGGGCGGAAATATACCAGACGGAATTTACAGTATTTGTAATGTTAGCCATTCAAAGTACATAAGTGCAAATACCAACATAAAGCAAAAGGAAATAATGTTGGCAGATGATAATTCGCAGACTCATAACAAGTTTGTTATCTATCATGTGGGTAATAATCAATACCGAATTGTAAATGTGTTTTCAGGATTTCCATTAATGTCAAAGTCCGAAATTATTTCTGCTGATGTTTGGACAGGAACAAATTCGGAATTGTTTGAATTTCAGGATTCTAATGAAAAAACTGAACATGACTGGATTTTAATACCTATTGGCACTTTTGAACAAAATGCACAGTCGAAAACAGTAAAAATTAAATCTACTGAAAGTAAAAAACTGCTTAAAGTTGGCAATTCAAATATTGTACTGGATTAATTAGAAATTCCTGATTTGATTGCTAAAGAGCTAGATTAGCCCATATTACAAAATAAGATATTTGTGGAAATTTATAATAAAAACACCTTCATGCTTTTCAAGAAGAACAAAAACTGGCAAATTAAATTACTCACATTGTGTGTGTTGTTATTGGCAAATAATTCATTGTCGATAGCTGCAAAATTATATAAAGTGGTGAATAATTCATTGGATAAAAGTTTTAGTACTCCTCCCGACAGCATTCAAACAACAGTTTATTGGTATTGGGTTTCAGATAATATTTCGGAAGAAGGAGTTATAAATGATCTTTACTCGATGAAAAAAGTAGGTATCAACAGAGCCTTTATTGGTAATATAGGATTGAATGATTTGCCGTATGGAAAAGTGAAAATGCTCAGCAATGAGTGGTGGAAAATACTCCATGCAGCCCTCAAAACAGCTACCAAACTGAATATCGAAATTGGTATTTTCAATTCACCGGGCTGGAGTCAGTCTGGTGGTCCCTGGATTAAAGATAATGATGCCATGCGCTATTTGATTAGTTCCGAATTACATGTAAAAGGACCACAAAAAATTGCACAAAAATTGGAACAACCGCATCCAATTTTCCAGGATGTAAAAGTAATTGCTTTTCCAAAACCGAACGAAAATAATTTAATTTTAAATCAATTAAATTCCATCTTATCTTCTGTTCCCGTAGTAGATAATTTGAGTTTATTGTGTGATGGAAACAGTAAAACAGGCATTGAATTTCCTGCCGGAAATGAATTTAGTTTGCAGTTTGATTCCGAAAAACCTTTTACAGCGCGTAGTATTTCTGTTCAAAGTGCCGAAAAACCAATGACTGCCACTGTTATTTTGCAAGCATTAGATCAGCATGGTGAATATCAAACAGTTTCTGAGTTTCAGATTAATCGCTCAAATCCAACAATTCATGTTGGTTTTGTACCTTATGCACCGGTTTGTATTTCATTTCCTGCCATTACAGCCCGAAATTTCAAACTAATTTTTAAAAATATAAAGTCAAACACAGGTATTGCCGAAGTTCAGTTAGCTGCCTCGCCCCGCGTTGAACGTTATGCCGAAAAATCGTTGGCAAAAATGCATCAAACTCCACTTCCATACTGGATTGAATACCAATGGGTTACTCCTTTTGAGGTAGATGATAAATCAACCGTGATTGCTGCTTCCAAAGTACTGGATATTTCAAAGTACATGAATGCAGATGGAGTTTTGAATTGGGAAGTTCCTCAGGGAGAATGGATTATTCAGCGTTACGGAATGACGCCTACCGGAGCAAAAAACAGCCCTGCATCGCCCGAAGCAACCGGCTACGAAGTGGATAAGATGAGCAAACCGCTAGTTGAGAAGCATTTTTATGGTCATATTGGCGAAGTGCTTAAACGAATTCCTGAATGCGATAGAAAAACTTTCAAAGTGGTGGTGCAAGACAGTTACGAGATGGGTGGTCAGAATTTCACGGATGAATTTTTGCACGATTTCAAAAAAACGTATGGATACGATGCATTGCCTTTCTTGCCTGTTTACAATGGGTTGGTAGTCAATAGTCAATTGGAATCCGATCGTTTTCTTTGGGATATGCGCCGTTTGGTGGCCAATAAAGTGGCTTATGATTATGTAGGTGGATTGCGAGATATAAGCCATAAGCATGGATTGAAAACCTGGCTCGAATGTTATGGACATTGGGGATTTCCGAGTGAGTTTTTGATGTATGGTGGTCAATCTGACGAAATTGCTGGTGAGTTTTGGAGTGAAGGAGATCTCGGAAATATCGAAAATCGGGCAGCCACATCAGCAGGTCATATTTATGGAAAAAACAAAATATCGGCTGAATCAAATACCTGCGCTGGAAATCCATTTAGTCGTTACCCGGCCACTATTAAACAACGTGGCGACCGATTTTTTGCTGAAGGGATAAACAATACATTGCTTCACGTCTATATTTCGCAACCTTATGAAGATAAAAATCCGGGTATGAATGCGTGGTTTGGCAACGAATTCAATCGTAAAAATACATGGTTTTCGCAACTTGATGTTTACCTACAATACCTGAAACGTACTAATTTTATGTTACAACAAGGGTTAAATGTAGCAGATGTAGCCTACTTTATTGGTGAAGATGCGCCCAAAATGACGGGTATTACCGACCCTTCACTTCCGGTTGGTTATCAGTTCGATTACATGAATGCCGAAGTGATTGAAAAATATATGACTGTAAAAAATGGTTTGATTACTTTGCCACACGGCACTCAATATCGAATTTTGGTATTGCCAAAATTAGAAACTATGCGTCCAGAATTATTGACCAAAATTAAGCAATTGGTAAATGATGGAGCAGTGGTGATGGGACCAGCCCCACTTCGTTCACCAAGTTTGCAAAACCAACCAATGGCTGACCAACAGGTTCAAAAAATGGCTGCAGAGCTATGGGGCAATGTGAATGGAACAAGCGTAAAATTCAGAAAAGTTGGCAAAGGTATGATTATGAGTGGAATGGATATGAAGCAAGCTTTTGATTTAATAGATTGCCTTCCTGATTGTAAATTGCCAGAAGACAATACAATACATTACGGACATCGAACTGTAGGCAAAACTGAAATCTACTTTGTGTCGAATCAAACTGCCGAAGCAAAAGTTTTTTCTCCAGAATTCAGAATAAGCGGTTTACAACCAGAACTTTGGCAGGCAACAACAGGTGAGAAAAGAGAATTAGCTGCATTTGA
>CAYXQZ010000001.1:0-43058 GCA_964466415.1 uncultured Paludibacter sp. | reverse complement strand
AACCAGAACTTTGGCAGGCAACAACAGGTGAGAAAAGAGAATTAGCTGCATTTGAATTTACTAAAAATACAACTATTGTACCTTTAAAATTGGAACCTTACGAAAGTGTTTTTGTAGTTTTCAGAAAACCAATTTCAAAGTCTTTTCATACTGATATTGAAGCTAATTTTCCAAAACCTGTCATTGTAAATGAACTTGAATCGAATTGGAATGTGCAGTTTGATTGTTCTCAACGTGGACCACGAAACTCAGTTCAATTCGACAAACTAATAGATTGGACAAATTCTGAAAATGATAGTATAAAATATTATTCCGGAACTGCTATTTACTCAACCAAGTTTAATTATAACTCTAAATCAACGTCAGAGCACACCCTGATTAATCTCGGAAAAATCACGGCTATGGCCAAAGTTTATCTCAATGGAAAATATGTAGGTGGACTTTGGACTTCACCTTATACGTTGGATATTAGCAGTTTTGTACAAAATGGAACGAATGAATTAAAAATAGAAGTGGTTAATACTTGGATGAACAGATTGATTGGTGACAGCAAATTACCTGAATCGGAACGGAAAACTTGGTGTCCAGTAAATTCCTACAAGCCTGATAGTCAGCTACAATCTTCTGGTCTATTAGGACCTGTAACTATTTCAACTGTAAAGTATTAATGCTAGTTGCCTGAAATCTAATACATTTATTATGACACGTCATTGTTATTTACTGTTATTTTTAATCCTTACGGTGGGACGAGTTGCTGCACAGTCGGCACCGCTATCGCCTCAGGGTCTTAAAATCAATTACCTAACCGAACCGCTTGGAATAGATGATGCAGCACCAAGGTTTAGTTGGGAAGTGGTTGATAATGACCGTAATGATACTCAATCAGCTTATGAAATTATTGTTTCGTCCACTTTGGAGGGAATTAAAACTAATGCGGGTGATGTGTGGCAATCGGGTAAAGTAAATTCAAATTGCCAAAACGGCGTAGAGTACAAAGGTGTTGCTTTGTTGTCGGAAACCAAGTATTGGTGGCAGGTTCGCACATACGATAAAGAAGGAAACCAAGGACAATGGAGTGCTCCCACATATTTTGAAACCGGGATTTTTGAAAAATCTGAATGGAAAGCAAAGTTTATTACAGGCACGTTTAATTTAGCCCGTAAAGAATTCACATTACCTGCTGGCAAAGTTATTTCAAAAGCTCGTGCTTATGTCTCGTCAGACGGATATTACGAATTGCATATAAATGGCAGCAAAATTGGCAATCATGTACTTGACCCTGCCGATACCGAAACTGCAAAATTAATGCTGTATTCCTGTTTTGACATCACTTCAAATTTGATTAATCAGGGTGCAAATGCTATTGGTCTTATGATAGGAGCTGTTACACTTCATCACCGTTCAGCTTTTGTTCAAGCCATTTGTCAAATAGAAATTTGGTTTACAGATGGAAGTAAACAAACCATTTTCACTGATGAAAGTTGGGCAATAAAAACTGGTGGCCCTATCATAAGTCAGCATATTTATGATGGTGAAAATTATGATGCAAATAAGGAAATAGCAGGCTGGGATCAAGCTGCTTATAATCAAACAGGATGGACTACGCCAACCACTCAAGGTTATAATAATTTTCCAGTAGGATGGACTGTTAATAACGGCGTTTTAGAAGTTGTAAATGGTGAAGCTGGAGATATTTTGCCAATCCCTTTTAATTATTCCGATTATACTTTTGAAGCGGATGTCAAAATTCTTAATTTGTGTGCAGGATTGATTTTTAGAGCCAAGGACAAAGATAATTATTATATGTGGCAATTTAATCCAGGTGTTGTTGGATTACGACCTCACAAAAAATTGGCAGGAGTTTTTTCCCTACTTTCTGGAAATTTACCCATAACACCGGCATTAGCGTTAAACAAAACTTTTCATGTAAAAATAGTAATGAACGGCAATAATATCAAAACTTATGTTGATGGAGTATTGGTTAATGACATGACTGACAACAATTTCCTGTTAGGTACTATTGGAATAAGGCAAGGTACAAATGCAAAGGCTCAATTCGATAATATGACTGTAACTGCCAATGGAAATGTGGTTTTTAATGATACTTTTGAAACATTTTCAAGTAATTGGGATAAGTCAACAGCTGCCTTAAAATTGAAGGCACAAATGGATCCTATCATGATTCATGAAGTCATTACACCGGTTGCTATGTATAATCCATCGCCTGGAACTTATGTATTTGATATGGGGAAAAATATTAGCGGATGGGCCGAAATTACTGTTCAAGGTGCAGCTGGTACAAAAATAGAGCTGAAGTATGGGGAGCGAAAAAAAACTGATGGAACGGCAAATACATCCTCCACAAATAATGGTTTTTCGGCACTTGCAACTGATTATTATACACTCAAAGGTATTGGAATAGAAGTTTGGGAGCCACGGTTTACTTATCATGGTTTTAGGTTTGTAGAACTAAGAAATTTCCCAGGAGTAGCAACTATTAACTCAGTAAAAGGAAAATTTATTCACAGCAAAGTTACTGATAAAGTAAGTGAATTTAGCTGCTCAAATCCCGATTTAAACGCCATTTATAAAGCCTATCAAACAACTCAAGTTGATAACATGATTGGTCTGCCCACAGATTGTAATCAACGAGCCGAGCGAGAAGGTTGGATGGCAGATGCAATGCTTACTTCTGAGTCGGCAATGCTTTATTTTGATGCAAATGCATTTTATGAAAAATGGATAAATGACATTGTAATTAACGAAAGAGTTGGTAAAGGCAGTGGCGATGTGTGTGTGCCGGCAGCTGGTGGTGGCGATGATGTTATCTGGGAAAGCGCCATAGTATCAGTTCCTTGGGACTATTATAACTTTACTGGCGATTCTGCCTTTTTGTCGAAAATTTACCCACGCTGCAAGCGATTTGTTGATTGGTACAAAGGATTGGATACCAACAATAATTTTCTTTTCGAGCCTGATACCGAAGGGCTTACAGAAGGCGGAACATTCCACTCGGCATGGAGGTTCAACGAATGGAATCCTGTAGGTGGAAATGGCGATGCTTTTAAAAATACCAAAACTTATATGGGTACTTTGTACTATTTTCACTGTGTAAATTTATTGTCCAAAATGGCGCAGGCATTAGGAAATTCGTCAGATTATTCATTCTATTCCAACTTAGCCACCAACATAAAAAACAAAATTAATAGTCTGTTTTTGAATACGAGCTTTTACGATAATAACAAGCAAACTGGAAATGCTTTGGCTGTGGCTTATGCTTTAGTTCCAACAGCAAATTCGAGTACTGTACTTAACAATCTGTGTGTCGATGTATTTAATAATGGCGATACCAAACTAAAAACGGGATGTTTGGGTACGTATGGCTTAATGCGAGCGTTGGGCGATGAAGGTCGTAACGATTTAGCGTATCAGTTGGCTGCTCGAAAAACCTATCCTAGTTGGGGTTACATGCTTAATGTGCCCGATGCACCTGGCACTTTTTGGGAAAATTGGGAAAATATTGATTTTTCAAAAAATCATCCTTACATGTCGGGTTCAGTAGCTACGTGGCTGTTTCATTACGTTGGCGGAATCAAACAATCGAAGCCGGGCTTTAGCGAGATTCAATTCAAACCCGATGTAACTAATCAGCTCGATAGTGCTTATGCAAAAGTGTATAGTGTGAAAGGTCCGATTGTTTCAAAATGGAAAAAAACAAAAACAGATTTTTGTTGGAATGTTAGTATTCCAACAAATTCAACGGGAATTTTATACATTCCTACGTTGGGTTATAATAACAATATTGTACTAACTGAAAGTTATACAGTACTTTGGAATAACATTCATCAAAATCAGACAATTGAAATTTCGTATTTACGAACGGAGGGTGATTTTCAGGTATGGGCTGTTGGATCAGGAAATTACAATTTCAAAGTAGCGGCAAATTCTACTGGTTTGCCTTTTGAAAAATCGTTGACTTCTGTTGATATTTTTCCAAATCCGACTTCAGGTAAAATCTCAATAAGTAGTCCTAGACATGAAGTAAAGTCTATCAAAATTTTTGACAGTACAGGATGTATGGTTTATTCTAGTGCCAATGCATTTAGTGGTTATAAATCAATAGATTTAAAGTTGGATAAGGGCATTTACTTAGTAAAGCTAACGGGTGATGTGCCTTTTGTTACCCATAAATTAATGCTGAAATAATATTTTTTCACAAACTAATTAAACATATCAATCATATATTTTAATATACACACAATTAATAAAACACTTATGAAAAAAACTACAATTTCTTTTGCTTTTCTTGGTTTAGCATTTGCAGCTATGGCAGCTACTCCTGTTGATTTAACTTTAAATTTAACCACTCCACCCAATCAACTCACTATTACTGAATCGGCAGGTGTTTACTCGATTACTACAACAGGTATAGATGGCTATGTGGCTGCAAACACGGCTACTGTTGTTGCTGCCGATAATTATATTTTTTCATTCGATTACACTTCAACTACTGGTCTTGACGAGTTTGGAATATTTTTCAATTTGCTGCCAAGTGGTGCTGTTGCAACCAAAAATATTACTTTGGCTAGTTTAGCTCCTGCTGCAACCTGGACGAATGTAAAAATAAACATGAAAAATATTGATGGACTTTGGAGTGGCAATCAAGATTATTTCAGACTCGATTTTGGCAAAAGTGCCGGAAAAGATATTCAGGTGAAGAATATCAAATTTTGTGATGACGCAGGTTTGAATTTTCCGACTTCATTTGACATTACTTTAAACTCTACAACTACAAATCTTTGCAGCTTTACCAATCCTACTGCTGACGATTGGATTTTTACAACTACAGGAGCGGATCCTTACATACATTCCAATCGTTTCACCACCGAGATGTATAATCCGTCAGTAGTGAAATACTTAAGTTACGAATACAAATCCACCACAGGAATTAGCGACATGGAAGTATATTTTTACAATCCTTCCAGTACCAACAAACCTCTAGGTGCAAACGCAAATTATAGAATCCAAACAGCAGCAATTCCCGCAGCCACCAACTGGACTGTTTATTCCATTGATATGAGTACTCACCCCAAATGGAAAGATGCTGGAAGTATTAGACTTGACTTTGGAAATGCCACAGGAAAAGACTTTGAAATTCGCAATATTAAGCTTGCCAATTATATTCCGTCAATTACTACAGAAATGGAGAGTGCTAAAAATACTTCAAAATTGATAGTAACTTCATCAATAGATTCGAAAGAAATTTCAATTCATTCTACCGACAAAAACATAGATAAAGTGAGCATGTTTTCTAGCATGGGCGCAAAGTTGTTTGAGTCTCAATATCAATCAAATAATATCACATTCAATGTTTCTAAGATTCCTAATGGTGTTTATTTACTTCAAGTTTTAACAGGCCTGAAAGTCGAATCTCATAAAATTCTTATTGGGAAATAAATCTATTTAATTTATTCTTAAAATCTAACTCTGATGCGCTTAGTCAAAATCGATATTACTTTAAAAAATGCTTTTTTCGCTATTTGTTTATTGACAACATTAACGTTGCAAGCACAATCAGCAACTTTTGACAGCGATAAGCCGTCGGTTAATTTTATTAGCTCCTATTCGCAGACTTTTAATAGTTGGAATAACAGTCTTTTTTACGGACAATGGAATACAGTTGACCCCAATATTTTTACGGTCACGGATGTGAGTTCAGGATATTTGCAGTATGTATGGCCACAAAAAAGAATTATTTATTCTAAAAAGGACTATACAACACCTTATGCATTAACTACCGATATTGATTATGGAACGGGTAATAATACTGGTGGTGTGGTGATTAGAGCTGTAGCTACAGATGTGGTTACAGCGGATCATATACAAGAAAATATTACCAATACCGGGTTCAACCGCGAAGGCATTGCATTTTATCCAACCGTTGATGGTGCATCAATGATTGTTCAGTTTTCTGGTGTCGAAAACCTAAGTAATACGCCAATTTCTCAAATTTTAGTGCCAAAACCAAGTTCGGTTACGAGTCTAAAAAACCGTGCAACATTACGAATTGAAGATTTTGGAGCCAGTATATATGTGTATCACAATTCAATTCCATTTATTCGAATAGACCTAAGTGGAAAGAATGGAAATGTGTATAGTTCTGGCACTGTGTATGATGCAAATATGGTAGTAAAAGGCACATTTACTGGAATGGAGGTTAAAGAATCAGGAAAAGTATCTGTTGCGCAGCGCAATGCGCCAATTAGGTTGTATAGTGCAAAAATTGAAACCTTAACACCTGCTCCTGCTTGGGATGAACGTTCACTTACTGAATTTGTAGGGCAATATAACCAAACTTTTTCGGGAGTATGGGATAATGCTAAATTCACGGCGCAATGGAATCAGCTGACTCCGAATATTTTTTCCGAAACGGATATTGCTGCCGGCTATTTGCAATTTTCGTGGGCAACGAAACGGATGATTTACTCGAAGCAAATTTATACTACACCTTATACGCTTACCACCGAATTGGATTACGCAGCTGGTAGCAGTCGTGGTGGTGTGGTGTTGAGGGCCGTAGCCACAACCGTTACAAATGCCGATTTCATTCAAGAGCCGCCTAAAGATCCCGGATTCAATCGCGAAGGGATTGCATTTTATCCAAGCGATGATGGATTGTCGATGATTGTTCAATTTTCTGGTGTTGAAAATAATAGAACAAATACTGCCATAACCAAAATTTTAGTTCCAAAACCTTCAACTGTAACAAATCTTAGAAGTAGAAATACGTATAAATTTGAAGATTATGGTTCATCTATTTATGTTTTTTGCAATTCTAATCCATTCATTCGTATTGATTTAGGTGGAAAATCAGGTGTGGTTTATAGTTCAGGAACAGTATATGATGCTTCAATGCAAGCAATGGGTACATTTACTGGAATGGAGGTAGAATCGGAAGGGAAATTTGCTATTGCACAGCGTGATGCCACAATGCGGCTTTATGGCGTTGATGTTCAAATTCCGGCCGCTGTCTCTCCAAATTTTGACAATGACAAACCACAAAAGGTTTATAATAATAACTATACGCTAGATTTTTTGAATTGGGACAATGCAACATTTTATAGTTTGTGGGATGCCCAGCAACCAAATATTTTTTCTGGAACAGATATTACCGAGGGATATTTAAAATTTCAATGGATAGCTAAGCGCATTATATGTTCAAAAAAAACATTTCCGTCACCTTACATTCTTGAAACTGATATTGATTATGCCGGTGGTACCAACCGAGGAGGTGTTATTATAAGGGCAAATACAACGAATACTACCGACATTGAATACTTACAGGAACCTAATACAAATGAGCCTGGATTTAATCGCGAAGGAATTGCTTTTTATCCTACAAGTGATGGATTATCCATGATTGTTCAGTTTTCAGGAAGCGAAAATGGAGTTAAGACATTGCAGCAACGGATTTTAGTTCCTAAGCCTTTTTTAGTTTCCAATTTAAAAGATAGGGGAAAATTACGCATTGAAGATTTTGGAAAAACCATCTATGTTTATTATAATAATGTTGCTTATGCGCGTATAAACTTCAATGAGAAAGTTGGGAATTACTATACTAGTGGTACTGTTTATAACTCAAAAATGGAAAGTTTGGGTGATTTTTCAGGAATGGAAATTGAGCTTGAAGGAAAAGTGTCCGTTGCTCAACGCGATGCGACAGTTCATCTTTATAATGTAAAAATTAATAGTAATAATCTCCTTTCTCAGTATATTCAGTTTGCACCCATTCCGAAAAAACTAATATCTGATGCGCCTTTTACAATCGCTGCTACTGCATCTTCGGGTTTGCCGGTTGATATAAAATATGTTTCAGGACCAGCAACTTTGGTGGGTAATACCGTAACTTTAACCGGACAGACAGGGCTTGTAAATATTGTTGGAAACCAAACTGGTAACGATTTTTATAGTCCGGCTGCTGAAACCAAATGTAGCTTTTATGTAGGCGACCCAACGCTTGGAAATATCACTTCATCTTCGCAGGATTATGTTGATAATTGGGTAGTTACAGATGCTTTAAATCGTCAATTACCTTCTTACGATGAAGCTGGTGCCAAGCGAAGCAACAAAACGGTGGGCGTATTTTATTATGTTTGGAGTGGTTATCAGGGAAATAAAGTGTATGATATTACAAAAATTTTGGCTGCTAACCCAGTAAATCCATTAGATGTGAGCAACACTAGTTGGGGTCCAGTAAATGCGTTCCACTTTTGGGGAGAGCCTGAAGTAGGTTATTTCCGTTCGGAAGATACTTGGGTGATTCGCAGAGATTTACAAATGCTAAGCAATGCTCATGTTGATTTTATATTTCTGGACGTAACGAATGCCATAACCTATTTGGAAACCGTTAAAACCCTGTGTGATATTTCAATGCAAATGAGAATGGAAGGGATTTATACACCTCAAATTGTATTTACCACGTATTCAAAAAGTGGAGTGGTTATGAATTTACTTTACGATACGTTCTATTCACTCTCTTTATTCGACGAATTGTGGTTTAAATGGGATGGAAAACCGTTGATTTTTGGAGATTTTAATGATACTGCGCTTCGCCCTGAAGTAAAGGATTTTTTTACCATAAAATACTGTTGGGCTTCAACTAAAACCACTACAGAACCAAATCACTGGCAATGGTTGGATAATTTTCCTCAAGATTATGGATGGAGTACAGACCCGAAAGTGCCGGAGCAAATGACTGTTTCTGTGGCAGAACATCCCGGAACTTTGCGAGGCAATAGTTTTCATGCCAATATTGAACCTCCAATAAATGACAATTATGTAACTGAGTTTACTGGACAAGGACTTCATTTTGATGAACAATGGAAACGTGGTTTGGAAATAGACCCTTCGGTAATGATGGTAACGCAATGGAACGAATGGATTGCGCAACGTTTTATATGGAATTCGGGTGCAGGAACCTATGCCGGAAAGCCAATAAAGGATGGCGACACCTACTTCGTGGATGCATTTAACGAAGAATTTAACCGAGATATGTCACCAATGAAAGGTGGTCACACCGATAATCATTATTATCAATTGGTTTCAAACATTCGAAAATTTAAAGGAATGTCAGCTCCACAAACTTTTTCGGCTCCTGTAACGATTCAAATTGATGGTAATTTTACGGAATGGAATACCGTGACTCCAATTTTCAAGGATCCTTTAGGCGATATAATGCACCGAAATCATGTAAGTTACGACCCTGCAGTTACTTATATCAATAACACTGGGCGCAATGATATTATTGAATCACGAGCGACTTATGACGACAATACTATCTACTTTTATGTAAAAACATATCAAACCATTACTTCAAGTTCAGATCCAAATTGGATGTTACTTTTTATCGATGTGGACAGAAACAAAGGTACAGGCTGGGAAGGTTATGATTATATTGTGAATTTGGGTGTAAAATCAGCCACTGAAACTACTGTAAAACAATGGGATGGTTCAAGTTGGGTAAATGAAAAAACAATTCCTTTCAATGTTGTAGGAAATGAAATGGAGCTAAGTATTCCCAGAAAAGCTATTTTAATGGAAAATACAACTCCCGAATTTTACTTTCATTGGGCGGATAATCCTCAAAATTTGAAAGATGTTTCGGCATTTTTCACAGATGGAGAATCAGCTCCGGATCGTCGTTTCAACTATAATTTCAGTACTTCAAAAGTGAAGGAGCAAACACAGTCGCCTTTCAAAAATATGCAACTTCCAGGTATTGTTGAGTTCGAAGATTTTGATTTTGGCGGTGTAGGAATTGCTTATGCCGATGCAAATTTGGGTAATTCGGGTGGCGCATATCGTACTGATGAATCGGTTGATATAGAGAATAAAGTGGGTGGCGGTTATAATATTGGTTATATTAACTCTAACGAATGGCTGGAATATACCGTAGATGTTAAAGCGGTTGGGAATTATACAGCCACCATTCATTATGCTGCTACCAACGACACCACGCAAGCTATATTGTATGCTAATGGAAGCGATAAATCGGGAGTAATTACATTCCAATCAACTGGTGGACAGCAAAATTGGACTACAAAAAGCATTGATATTCAGTTAAGTGCAGGAAAACAAGTGATTCGGTTTTTTATTCCGAAAGCTGCTGGTGGTTTAAGTCTTGATAAAATTGATTTTTCCGAAAAAAATGCAGCTTATCCATCCAATGGTACTGGTTTGCTGAAATCATATTGGGCTGCTGCTGTTGGTGGAAAGCCGTGGTTTACCGATTCAATAGCCTCTGTTATTGCACCAAAAATTGATGATTCGTGGAAAGATGTAAGTCCTGGCTACGGTTTAAACAACGATTTTTGGAACATTCGTTGGCAAGGATTCATTCAGCCGTTATTTACAGAAACTTACACTTTTTACCTGACTATAAATGACATAGGGCGGGTTTGGATAAATAATGTTTTGGTAGTGGATGGTTGGAAGGCTATAAGCAGTGGTAAAACAATTATTGGCACTGTGGATTTAAAAGCAGGTGAAAAACTTCCAATTCGGGTCGATTTTGCCGAAAAAATGGGGTTGGCTTTTGCTAAACTCGAATGGAGTTCGCCCACCAATCCTCGAGAGGTAGTTCCTCAAAGTCAGTTTTTCCCGTTGAATACCCCCAATGGCATTATAATCATACAAAATTCAACATTTAGCTTTTATCCCAATCCAGCTAAAAATAATTTGAATATAATTAGCAATAATGTTAAAGTTGAAAGCGTAAGGATTATTGATTTACAAGGAAGAATTGTTTATTCAAATAACGAAAATTTTATTGGCAACAGAAATATCAATTTGTCGCTCGCAAAAGGGATTTATTTTATTGATTTAAAGGGCGAAAAACCTTTTGACAAACAAAAACTTATCATCAATTAATATGATAAAGTGGAATAAAAATACCATTCTGTCAGGTGTTTTACCTATTTTAGGTATAAATATGCAAGCACAGGAACAGCTTTCCAGGCCAAATATTGTCTTCATTTTAGCTGACGATTTGGGTTGGAAAGACCTGTCGTGCTATGGTAATAACTTCAACGAAACGCCTCATATTGATTCGTTGGCAGGTTCTGGAATTCGGTTTACGCAGGCTTATGCGGCTGCACCAGTAAGCTCGCCTACACGTGCCTCTATTTTAACGGGAAAACATCCTGCGGAGTTGAAATTGACTAACTTCATTGTTGGTGATAAAACCGACCCAAAGTCACCTGTTTTGCCTGCCAAATGGACACCATATTTGAGTTCGAAAGAAATTACATTGGCAGAAATTCTGAAACAAAATGGCTACAGAACCAGCATGGTGGGCAAATGGCATTTGGGAACGGGCGACTCGATAGCTCCATGGAATCAGGGTTTCGACTACACAAGAATGATTAATAAAAACGGATTAGACTATTATAATTATTCTATTGCCATAGATTCTTATCAAAATGAGTTTGTTGATAAAGGAACTGATTATCTGACTGATAAATTGACAGAATATGGTGTGGATTTTATTCGTCAGAACGAAAAAAAGCCATTCTTTTTATATCTGGCCTATTCAGCACCTCATGTTTTATTAGTACCAAAAGCCGAGAAGCTGAAAAAGTATTTGCTGAAATGTGGTTACAACGGAACAAAAGCTGGGAATCCATATTATGCAGCCATGCTCGAGAGTTTGGATGATGGTGTTGGTGAAATAATGAAATCATTAAGACTTTCTGGACAATTGGAAAATACAATTATTATTTTTGCCTCTGATAATGGTGGAGTTGGGATGGAAGAATTAGGGCCAACTCCAACTTCCAATTTGCCACTTCGAAAGTGGAAAGGTTTTTTGTATGAAGGTGGAATTCGAGTTCCAACTATCGTTTCGTGGAAGTCGAAACTTAGTCCGGCAATTTCTGATTATTACTTTTCGAGCATCGATTATTTGCCAACTTTATGTGAAATGGTCGGAATAAAAAAACTTCCCGATTCAATTTCAGGAAAAAGCATTGTACCTTTACTTTATCAACAGTCAGAAAATAAAATACAAAACGATACACTTTATTGGCATTACCCACATTTTTCAAATCAGGGAAGTCGTCCGGCAGGTGCAGTGCGATGTGGCGATTTCAAATTAATTGAAAACTACGAAACACATGAATTAGAGCTATATAACTTGAAAAATGATATTGGGGAATTACACAATTTGTCAAAAACTGATAAGAAAAAAACAATTGAAATGTACAATATGCTGGATAATTGGCGAAAGAAAAATAATGCTGAAATGCCGATTAAGAATTCAATGTATAAAAAAGTAAACAATTAAAACACATATTTATTATGAAAAAATCATTAATAATCACGTTATTAGCATTGATTTTTGTTCAATCAAGTGCAGAAAAACTGAAAGTATTACCATTAAACCAAATTTCAGTACAAGGTTGGATAAAAAATCAAATGGAACGAGACATTACATCGGGTTATATTTCAGTTTACGACCAAATACAACCCACCATGCAAGGTAATGTTTTTGGAAAAGTAAAGGCAAAAAATTATTCAATTGACAAAACTGGCAATTGGGTAACCCGACGTGAAACCTGGTGGCCGGGTGAACACGAAGGCTATTTTGCAGATGCTGTGGTTCGAAATGCATTTCTTACCAAAAACAAAGTCTGGATGGAAAAAGCAAAATCCATTGTGGATAAGGTTGTTGCCGAACAAGAAGTCTGTGGATATATTGGGATATATGATGAAGAATGCAGGTTAGATAATTTGCTCAACGAAAATGGAGAACTGTGGACGCAAAGCCGAATGTTAGGCGCATTGTTGGCATATTATGAATATTCAGGTGAAAAAAAGTACTTTAAAGCAGCTCAACGTGCGGTTGATTATACCATTATGCGGTATATTTCATCAGGCAAAACATACTTTGGACAACCTAAACCCGATGGTGGTGGTCTCACGCATGGTTTGATGTTTGCTGAAACGGTAGAATGGATGTACCGACTTACAAATGATAAGAAATACCTCAATTTTGCTGAATGGCTTTACAATGATTATTCCAAAGCTGAACCCAAACTTAAAAATGTTGACAATCAGTTAGGTAATTTGCTTGATAAAGAAAAAATGTTTTCAGAACATTCGGTACACATTGTAGAGCATACACGCGTACCATTTTTCCTCGCAACCGAAATCAAAAATTCAGAGTATAAAAATGCTGTGGACAACATTTTTTATAAAATGAAAAAATCATTAGCACCAACAGGAGCTATAGTTACCGACCCCGATATGCACGAAAGTGTGGCAGGTAATTATGGTTCGCCTACCTTAGGATATGAGTATTGTTCTATTACTGAGGGAGTAATCAGCAATGCATCGGCTTTACAGAAGTTTGGTTTGGCACAGTTAGGTGACGAAATAGAGAATCTGGCATTCAATGCAGGACAAGGCTCACGTTTTGCCGATGGTAAGGCGATATGCTACCTTGGTTTCGATAACAATTTTGATGCAAAAGAAAGTTCAGGATTCCGCCATCAATACGCAGCCGCTCACAAAGTGGCTTGTTGCAACCTAAATGCAGCTAAACTTATGCCATATTATGTGGCCAATATGTGGATGAAAAGTCAGGACGAGAAAACAATATTTGCTACACTTTATGGTGCTTCGGAAGTAAGTACCCTGATTGATAAAACCGAAGTTAACATAAAAGAAGAAACCAATTATCCTTTCGAGAATACAATCAAATTCACAGTTTTACCAAGCATTGAAAAAGAATTCAGCATTGTACTCCGAAATCCGGCGTGGTCAAAAAATACGACTGTTGTTGCTGCCGGAGCTGTTATTAGCCGAAAAAATGGTTTTATCAGTGTCAGAAAAAAATGGAACAAAGGTGATATGATTGAACTTGTATTAGATGATAAAATCAAGATTAATCGTTTTATTAACAACGAATTCTATATATCGAAGGGGGCATTAATTTATGCATTGAAAATTGACGAAACAACCAAACCAACACAAAAATTCATAAACGGGTTAGCAAATTACGATACTGAGCCAAAGGATATAGCAGGAGCTAAACTTATTTTTGATAATTATAAAATGCAACCCAATGTTGATGAACGATTTAAAAACAATCAGAGTTTATTCAAATTTATAAAAAATGAGAATTACAATCCAAAATTCCCTTTTGATACACCCTATAGTTTTATCGAAACCACTATGTATGATGGTACTTCAAAAATTCCTGTAAAACTAATTCCTTTTGGTTCTACATTATTGCGTAAAACTACTTTTAAAGAAAACCGCTAAAAACCAAATTCTCGAAATGATTCGGACTGCATGTATTCTCAGTCAGACGTTTGAAATATGAATAAAAAACTATTTTGTTTGATATTTAGTTCCCTTACCTTGATTTCTTGCAATAAAGATACCGATGTGTGGGGAGTGATTATTGCTTACAATACAGCAAACGAGCGTTTCAGGCAATCGGAAGAATGGAATACGTTGCATGGTTTTAAAACTCTCAATGTCAGTTCTGAGAATTATTCCATTTTAGTGGGTGGCGACACACATATTGGTGGTATAAATAATTTTATGACTTTTTTGGTTGAAGCCGAAAAACCTGAAAATCTAGCATTTGTGCTGGTTGGCGATTTAGTTACGGGAAGAAAAACAGATTACGATACGCTGAAGTATCATTTGCCAAAGTATGAAAACCACCCTTTTTTTTTGCTTCCCGGGAATCACGATTTGTATTTTGATGGTTGGAAAACTTATTTCGATTATTTTGGTTCGGCAAGCTATTTCTTTACAGTTCAAACACCTACTTCAAAAGATATTTTTATCTGTCTGGATTCTTCCGGGGGAGGTTTAGGTGATTTGCAGACTCAGTGGCTTACCAATTTACTCGATTTAGAAAGAAGTAAATACCGTAATTGCGTGATACTAACTCATATTAATTTTTTTGATGCAAATAATAAGTGGGCATTGTATCCACTTATTCAAAATAGTAGCAAGCTACAGACATTGTTTACGAAGTATAATGTGAATATGGTTGTTTCCGGGCATGTTCATAAAAAAACAATTTATACAGTAGGTAATACTACTTATCACACTGTCATTGCCCTTATAGACACTAATTCATCTGTAAATTTTTTAAAATTATCAATTGGTTCCAAAATTAGTTTTAATTATAAATCTATTAGCAATAAATAATTGAATTCTAAAGATTTTATATTGAAAACAACAAATTGCGACATAAAATTGGAATGAACTAATGGTAGTACTACCCAAAATGAAAGTACTATTATTTTGACATGTTATAAATATATTTCTACATTTGCATTAAAAATATTAAAAGTATGAGACGATTTGAATTAAATGGAACTTTTTATTATTGCGCTGTCGATTTGACGCTCTCTGTTATTGGTGGCAGATGGAAGGGCTTAGTATTCTGGGATTTGCGCGATGGTGCAAAACGTTATGGTGCTATTAAAAAATCTTTAGTTACTATTAATGATAAAATGCTTTCACAAGTGCTTCGTGAGCTAGAACATAATGGACTTATTGAACGTAAAGTTTATGAAGTCATTCCTCCAAAAGTTGAATATAAATTAACAGATGAGGGCCAGAAACTATTACCAATAATGAAACTAATGGCTAATTGGGGAGAAAAATATGAAGTATTGTAAGTAGCTATACTATAAGCTACAGAATGTCAACTGATTAACCCGCTCAATCTATTACTTATTTCTAAAATATCACAAATTGTTATGCCGCCAACTGAAAAACATATTGATGAATCTATACTTTTAAGGTTGAAAAATGGAGATGAAAAAGCATTTGATATGATTTTTTGGAAATTTAATCCCATGATTTATAATTTTGTTAATTCTATTCTTTTCAACAAATCACTGGCTGAGGATATAACTCAACAAGTATTTCTTAAAATATGGGAAAAGCGGGCTACCATCAATGTCGAAAAAAGTTTCTCATCCTATCTTTATACCATTGCTCGTAACTTTGTTTATCAAGAAACAGAAAGATTAGTGTATGAGAATAAGTTTATTTCGTTTTATAAAGCCAATGAAAATGAACTTGATAATTCAACATTTGAAAAAATTGATGCAGGATTTATTGAATCGTTTATTAATGAGGTAATTGCTCAATTACCAGAAAAACAGCAAAAAGTATTTGATTTAAGTCGTCGAAAAGGATACTCAAATAGAGAAATAGCTAAAGAACTTAATATTACCGAAAAAGCAGTAGAAAATCACGTCTATCGTACACTACAATTCTTGAAAGAAAAAATGAAGAAGCATTTTATTTTTCTTGCATTTATTTTTCTATCTCAACAAGTCTAATTTTTTCCTTCTTCAACAGAAAACTATTTTTCACCTTCTATTCTTTTCCTATATCAACACACAGACTAAATTAATTTTATTTATCCTAATTACAGCTTAATAATCAGCTATTTAACACAAAATATAACCGTGTACTTATTATTGTTGCAGAAGTAATCTAATCATTGTGAATAGTATTTGATGGAAATTCTAAATCAATAATCTCACCCTACTGCTAATAGTTGTTAATATACAGGTTTTTATGAGTGTTTTTTTTCTTTGAAGGATATTAGAAATATAACAACATTATGGAAGACAAAGATTATATATTATTATTTGAGCGTTTTATTCGGGACAAGGTTTCTGTATCTGAAAGAGAAATGCTCAAGTCTTGGATTGGTAAAAGTACATCGAAAAACGTTCTATTCGCCTATTATTTGAAGCAATGGAATGAAGTTTCAACCGATTTGTCAGCAGAAATTCAATATAGAATGTTGGAAAACATCAAAATGAAAATGCATGAAGCTAAAGATTTGAAATTTGAAAAACAACGATTTTTTAATCTTAGAGATTTTAAAAAAGCAATAAATATTGCTGTTGCAGCATGCATTTTGGGTATTGTTTCGTTTTCCACCTATTATTTTACACGTTCTAATTATTCATCCGACAATAAAGATTTTGTTGTTACGGTATCAAGAGGACAAAAAGCCTCTGTTGAGCTACCTGATGGATCAAAAGTATGGCTAAATTCTGATAGTAAATTAAGTTATAGTAATGCATTTAACATTGAATACAGAAAAGTTAATTTGCAGGGTGAAGCTTACTTTGAAGTTGCTAAAAACAAGAAAAAACGTTTTATAGTTTCTACAAAAAATATAGATATAGAGGCTCTTGGGACTGTATTTAATATTAAATCGTATAACGAAGATAGCTTAACAACTACTACCTTAATTGAAGGCAAGTTACGTGTTTCGAACGATGATTCTGAATCAATTCTTTACCCACAAGAAATGATAACATACAATTCGACTAAACATTCATTTGCAAAAAAACAATTGACAAATATTGAAAACACAGCACAATGGCGCAACGATCATATTTCATTTGCTGGAGAATCACTTGGTGAGATAGCTATAACACTTGAGAGAATGTATGATATTGAAATAGTTTTTGCTTCAGATAAAGTTCGGGATTATCGTTTCTCTGGAATAATTAGAAATAATAGTTTATCTAATGTTTTTGAAGTGATTTCTCTTACTGCCCCAATAAAATACAAAATCTCTAACCAAGTGGTTGAAATTCAAGAAAACAAATAACAGCTCTTTTTATTTGAAATCAAAATATATTCATTCATAAATCTAATTCAAATGATGAAATACTTGAATAGTATTATACTAAAAACCACATTATTATTAATCCTTTCATTTTCAGGAAGTTTTATTTCAGCACAAGTAACTATTTCTGTTAAAAACCAGAAAGTAAATAAGATAATTCAATTAATAGAGAAAAAAAGTGGCTATAGTTTCTTTTTCAATCTAAACTTAGTTGATATGGATAAAATTGTTAGTTTAAACGTAACTGACGAAACTTTAGAAAATACACTGAATAAATTATTTGAAAATACAGCGATTAGTTTTAAAATCAAAGAAAAGCAAGTTATTTTAACTGAGAAGAATGTAACTATACCAAATTCAACAAAAGGTTCACGAAAAATATCTGGTTTTGTGTACGATGCAAAAGGAGAACCCATAATTGGTGCAACGGTTACTGATAAAAGTTCGAAAAAAGGAACAATTACTGACTTAAATGGTAAGTTTTCGGTTGAAGTGGCAGATCAAACTTTTTTGAAAATATCGTATATTGGATATACAACAATAGATGTGAAAGTTAGTGGAAAGGAAAACTTAAATATCACATTAGTAGAAGATACAAAATCACTGGATGAAGTTGTTGTTATTGGATACGGAACAGTTAAAAAACGTGACCTTACAGGCTCGGTAGCAAGTGTAAGTGAAAAACAATTAGCCGAAAGGGTTTTTGTTTCACCCGAACAAGCACTGCAAGGTTTAATAGCTGGTGTACAGGTTACTGAGGTGAATTCAGAGCCAGGTGGTGAATCATCAATTCGTATTCGTGGTAGTAATTCTATCAATTCAAGCAATGAACCATTATTTGTTGTGGATGGTTTTGTGGGAGCAACTATTGATGGCATTAACCCAAATGACATTCAATCCATGGAGGTGTTGAAAGATGCCTCTTCTACAGCTATTTATGGTTCGAGAGGTGCTAATGGTGTCATTATTATTACAACGAAAAAAGGAAGCGAAAATGGATTAAAAATAGACTTTAATTCGAAATTTGGTTTTTCAAAAATATCTAAAAAAATGGATATGATGAATGCAACTGAATATGCCTCTTTTATTCAAGAAGGTGCTGGCGATGTAGTTGTATTTACGCCAGAACAAATAGCGTCTTTTGGAGAAGGTACTGATTGGCAGGATGAAGTAATGCAAACAGGGCAATATCAAAATTATCAACTGAGCATGCGTGGTGGCGATAAGCAAATTAAATACTATGTTTCGGGTGGTTATCTTTATCAAAAAGGTAATATAATTAATTCTGATTTGAACAAAACATCTTTACGTGCCAACTTATCCAACAGACTTGCCAAAGGTGTAAATTTAGAGTTAAATACCGCATTTAGTTCATCATTTGGTAATAGAGCAACCGTAAATACTGCAGGAACAACACAAGATGGCGCAACGGTACTCAATGCTACACGTATGGCACCATTTATTCCTGTTTACGATGAAAACGGTAAATACACAGTAAAAAATTATTTGCCAATATTCGATCAATTTACGATTTCACCCATTCGAATTATAGGAAACCCAGTAGCGTATGCAAATGAGGCTATTAAAGGAATGAAAAATATTAGCGGAAATCTTAATGCATTACTCACCCTTGAATTAATTAAAGATGTAGTTTGGAAATCTACTTATGCGCAAAGTTTTTGGCGACAAGAAAATTCTAATTATATCCCAAAATCAATTTATGAGGGTTCAATTGTTAATGGTGCGGGTGGATTTTCTAAATCAAACAAAACGAGTATGCTAACAGAACACACTATTTTTTACAAAACAGAATTTAATAAAAAAAATAGATTGAATGTCCTTGGTGGTTTTACTTATCAAAATAACTATTCGGATGCGTTTTCTGTGTCTGCTCAAGATTATTTTTCGGATACAAATAATGGTGTAGATATATCTAATGCAAATATTATTACCACATATAGTTCAAATAGTTTGAGCACTTCTATTATGTCTTATTTACTTCGAGCAAATTATGTTTATGATGATAAATACTTGGCAACAATTTCGGGAAGAGCAGATGGTTCTTCAAAGTTTGCTAAAGGGCATCGTTGGGGGTATTTCCCCTCTATGGCTTTGGCGTGGAATATGAATAGAGAATCGTTTTTGGAAAGTGCAAAATGGATTGACCAATTAAAACTAAGAATAAGTGCTGGTATAACTGGTAATCAGGAAATTCCTAACTTCTCATCATTATTTTACTATTATACAGGGCAATATAATTTTGTAAATGGTGCACGAACTGGAACTTTAGTACCTGAAAATATTGGAAATAAAAAACTTGAATGGGAAAAAACAGCCTCTTATAATTTGGGACTTGATTTTGGAGCTTTTAAAAATAGGATTTCTTTGAATGCTGATGTATATTATAAAAAAACCTATGATATGCTTTTACTCAAGAAAATTCCTCGTACTACAGGATTTTCCTATGCTATGGATAATATTGGTGATATAGAAAACAAAGGATTGGAACTAAATTTAACTACTCGAAATTTTGTTACAAAGTCAAAAGGAGGATTTAGTTGGGAAACTAAATTCAATTATGCTAACAATCTAAATAAGATTTTGAGATTGGGTAATAATAATGAAGATATCTTTGTGGGTGAATCGACTGGTAATATGGGAAATATTGGAACAACATCAATTTTGCGTGTTGGAGAGCCTATTGGAACTTTTTATGGTTGCGTTTTTGATGGCGTATGGCGCGATACTGAACAAATTACAGCTTCTGGATTTTTAGGAAGTGCAAAGCCGGGCGATGCTCGTTTTGTTGATCAAAATAAAGATGGATTTATCACACTTGATGACCGTGTTATTGTAGGCAACTCGTATCCTGATTTCACTGCAAGTGTTACTAATACATTTGCATATAAAGGTTTTGGGTTGGAAGTATTTATATATGGTTCGTATGGTGGTGAGGTTTTTAATATAAATCGATATTATTTAGAGGGTTGGGCACAATACAATAAATTAAAATACATGATAAATAGGTGGACAGCTACTAATATTGAATCAAATATTCCAAAACAAAGTAGCAACGTAATGCGTAATACACCTGGTGCTGCTAGTAATTACGTAGAAGATGCTTCATTTATAAGATTAAAAAATGTTACATTATCATATACTCTTTCAAGTGCTATAATGCGAAAAATAAAAAATATTGAAGGAATAAAAATGTATCTCTCTGGTGAAAATTTATACACAATCACCAAATATTCAGGTTACGATCCAGAAGTAAACTCATTTGGCAAATCAAACTTAAGTTTAGCAACTGATTTAGGTTCGTATCCCAAATACAGCACTTTAGTTTTTGGATTAACCATCTCATTATAATTTCACTTATTTACTTACAAAATTGCAACTTAAAAGTAATGAAAAAATACACATTAATTACGATTATCATAGCGCTAATTTTGTCATCTTGCGAGAGCTTAATTGATGAAAACAGTAGTGTAATATTTGAAAAGGATAGAACTTTCAAATCGCGTGAGGATGCATTGGCTACTCTTTACGGTACTTATTCAATTTTGCAAACTCCTCAAATGTATGGCAGAAAAGTATCGAGATCATTATCCGAAAATGCCTCAGATCAGTATAGAACAACAAGTGGTGCAAACATGTGGAGTGCATATTCGTGGGGACCTTCTGCTGGTGATTTATTAAGCTGGTGGTTGGGCAATTATACGCTTGTAGGCTCAGCGAATAATTTTATGACCAATATTGAAACAATAAGCGATGAATTAGTATCCCCAACAGAAAAAGTAAGTTTAAAAGCTGAGATGAAGTTTATGCGGGCACTGGGTTATTACAATTTGGTTATTGCTTTTGGTCGTGTTCCGTTAGAATTAAAAATGGCAACTGATTTATCCGAAGTACAATACCCAAGTAGGGCATCGCTTTCAGAAATATACGCTTTAATGATTTCAGACTTAAGAGAAGCCGAGAAATATTTGCCACTAACTTCACTTCCAAATCCTCAAAGTGGACGTGCGACACGTGGAGCTGCTGCAGCACTTTTGGCGAAAATATATTTAACAAAAGCACCATCTGAAGCCGGTGTTTTGGAAGATTATCAGCTTGCTGCGGATTTATGTGACGATTTAATAACCGGACAATATGGAGCTTATGGTCTTTGTGTGAATTATGCCGATATATTTAATCCTGAAAAGGAAGGGGGAAGTGAACATATTTTTTCAGTCAAATTTGATGTAGCACCTAATATATCTTCAAATATCGTTTTGACTTTTTCGCCAAATCTTCTATGGTCATCACAAACAGGAGGTGTGCCTTTTGTGCCAAATACTTTAGTTGCTAGTTTTGATCAGAATAATGATAAGCGTTTTAAATACGGAATCATTAACAAGAATCCAATTACGGGTGTATTTTTGAATACAGATAAACGTTATAATTTTGCTAAATTTCAGGATGAAAAAAAGACACAAGCAGGAGATGACCATTGTGATTTTTTACTTTTGCGTTTTGCTGATGTGCTTTTGATGCATTCAGAAGCATTACATAGAGGAAGTATTATGCTAAGCAAGAGTGGAAAAGATAAATATTTTGGAATAAATAAAATTCGTGAACGTGCAAGAGAACTTACTATTGTTGGGACAACTAAATTAGCAAATTTATCTGATGGCAGTTATGGAACTTCCGATTTTTTGGATATTATAGTTCAAGAAAGAGCATGGGAGTTTTATAACGAAGGTAAGCGACGTTGGGATTTATTACGTACTGGAAAACTAGAGTTAGTAATGAATAATTATTTTAATACGGAGTCTGGTCAAGGTTTTCCAACAGGAGTTCACAAGATTGAACCTAAACATTATTTATTTCCATTACCACTACAAGAGGTTGAAGTAAACAAAAACCTGATACCTGCTGGTGAAACCAATAATGGTTATATTGATGCTGGAAGTGGTAACGAAGAATAGTAATATAGTTTAATACACAAATCTAATATTCATATAAAAATGAAAAAAAATAATGCTTTAGTGCTGCTGTTTATTCTGGCATTTAACTACTTAAATGCTCAGGAAATAGTAATCACTACCAAAAAAAAAGCAAGTAATGAATTTACATTAGGCTTTAAGGTTGTTGGAAAAGATGACAGAACTGTACAAGTTGACTTTGGTAATGGAAAGTTAGTTTCAGTAAATGTACCTGCAGGTAATAAATATACAACAATTACTGAAATTTTGAAATCAAATACGATAAAAATATATTCAAAAATGATTAAATCATTTTTATGTAATAATGAGGAACTAACTAGCCTCGAAATTGATGCATCTTTATCGAAAACACTTGCTCAGATTGAATGCAGTAATAATTTGTTAACTACTTTGAATTTGGAACTATTTCCAAAACTTTCCTATTTAAAAATTAACAACAATCTATTAAAACAATTATTAATCAACGAATTGGCACCAATGAAAGCCATGTTTGATATAAGTTATAATAATTTACCAAATTCAGTTATCGATAAAATATTACAACGCGATAAATTAATTTTCAGCCATCAAAACGAAAACAAATCTGAAACGACTAAAGTTGCTGCAGGTTCAGCCAAAAAACAGGCTTCAAAAGAAATTCAAAAAGCTGACCAAAGTTTAACCCCAACAAAAAAGATTTTTAATAAGGATGCTTTAAATTTAATTCCTATTCGACCAGGCAAAGCAGGTATTACCCCATTTTGGAATGAAAAAGCAGTCCAATTTCTTTTTCCGCCATCATTTAATATTAAACCTCATCCTCAAGCTGTTTCATACCGATTTGTAATTGTGTCGGAACAAAACGATACAGTTAATTTTGTTGCAAATAATCCTTCGGAATCACTTTATCAAATATGGTCTGGATTATCAGTAGGCAGATATAAACTTGATGTTATTGCCTTAGGTAAAAATGCTGAATCGATTGGAAATATTTATTCAAGATACTTTCATCGGGCAGCAGAATTTCAGAAAAACGGTGAAGCACCTAAAATTTCACTTGAAGAAAGTGTAAAAATGGGATTGAATGCCTTAGTTCATTCACCAGATTTGGCATGTTGGTTTTCAAAATCTGGTGTACCCGATACTACTTTTATTATGTACCGCTATCCATCCAAGATGTGTGGTTCTGCAGCATCGGCACTCGCCATTTACGCATCACAAACACCAGCTCCAGCTGACGCAGCCGCAGCATTGCAGGCCGCTAGAAATGCAGCAGATTATCTATTAAGTTTGAGTTTTGTGAAAGGCGAAAAATGGGAGTTTCATCCCCGTACCTATCACCCAACTATGTTTCAAAAAATGCTGGCAAGACACAAAATGAACCCTGACCATTATATGACTTCGTACGGTGGTGAAGTGGCACAGTATTATTTAGATGTATTTGAAGCAACCAAAGACAAAAAATACCTTAATGCTGCCATCAATATTGGCAACACTTATTTGAAAAATCAACTAACAAATGGCACTTGGCCACTGATGGTGTATGGCACAAATGGGGATTTAGTAACAGAAAATATGTTAATACCAACAATTGTAATAACTTATTTACAACGAATTTATAATGTTACACAAAACAAGCAATATTTGGAAGCAGCCAATAAAGCTTTGGTTTGGGTAGCTGAAAATCCTGTTAAAACATGGAACTGGCAAGGGCAGTATGAGGATGTACGTCCAATGCCACCTTACCAAAATCTTACAGAGCATGAAGCTTGTGATTTTGCCATTTATTTGTTAGAAAATTATCCAAATGACAAACAGAAAGTGGCAATTGCTACTGATTTAATTCGTTTCTCGGAAGATCAATTTGTGGTATGGTCAAATCCACCAGTTGATTCGCCAACAGTTCAGAATCCCGATGGGAAACAAGCCAAATCATCGAAATGGATTACACCTTGCGTGTTGGAGCAATATCGTTGTTATGCACCAGTAAGTGCAAGTTCGGCAAAAATGATACGAGCTTATTGTGCATTGTATCAGCTAACTAAAAATTCGATAGATCTCGAAAAAGCTAATGCTTTAGCTACTTCAATGGTAAATTTACAACAAACAACCAAAGCAGGGGGCAGATATTTAACATGGATACAGCAAAACCCTGGTCAAAAGTGGTTAAACTGCGAACTAACAACCATTAAAGCAATTCGTGAATTAATTAATGCCAATAAAAAATAATCATACTAATGTTTAGGATATGAATAAGTTAATTAAATTTCAGTTCACCACGTTTCTCCTTTTAATTTTTTTATTTTCAAGTTGCGATTCAACGACTACAGATGATATAATAAAACTCGAAGTATTCTCGGCTGTGCCCGAAATAGCTAAGCCAAACCAAAAAGTTATATTATATGCCAAAAACATTGGCAAAGATGTAAAGATTACTATTGGTGGAGAAAGTTGTGTAATCGATAGTATTTTGGTTGGTAAAATATTTTTCACTGTTCCAGTCAACAGCAATGGTGGTGCACTCGAAATTTCAAGTTCTACAGGAAAATACACATTGAAGGACTTTCAAGTTGATACAGGTGTGTTAATTAAATCTTTTTATCCAAAATCGATAACGATTAATGGTTTGTTTGTTATAAAAGGATCTGGTTTTGATGTTTTTAATCCTTTCAAAAATGTGATTTCTGTTATAGATGAGAACAACACTGAAACTTTTCCTTTCACGGTAGTAAGTGTAGCAAAAGATTCGATGGTGATAAAAGTTACCAGTGATTTCACAAGTGGATATTTGAAAGTAAATTCGGCATATAGAATCAACAAATCAGTTGAACAACTTACATTTGTTAAGTTAATACGATTAGATACATTTTCACCTAACCGTGGAGGTGCAGGAACTTTGGTTACTTTTAAAGGCGAAAACTTTACATCTGGTACTGAGTCGGAATATAGTGTAAAATGTGGTGACAAATATTTTACAGATATAAAAATTATTGACCGAAATACGCTTACAGCCAAAGTACCTACAGATTTGAATGCAAATGATACCATTCGTTTTTCGACACTAAACTATGGAAATGCCATTTCTAAAACAAAATTTAAATACGATAATGCTACTGAAGTGAATTTTGGTGGTTATGGTATACTTTACGATAGTCAGACAATTCCTATTACACAAGCTAAGGTTGATTCGTTGTTAGATATGGGGGTTAGCTATGTTACTTTCTCGCTGGCTTGTACATTAACTGATGGTTTTGAGACTGGAACCTTGCCTGCCGAAAAAACACCATTAGACAATGTGGTTAAATTGAAACAAATGTCTGGAAATAAAATAAAAACGATATTGATTTTGCAGCATAATAAAACCTTAACAGCTGGCTATGTAAATGTTACGCCAACTACTATCACTACTTTTTTTGATAATATAAAAGCGCATACATATAATGGCTCTTCGGCTTGGGATAATGTCGATGCATTTCAGTTACTCTATAATTCCGGCTCTGCACTGGCATTAACTGCTACGGGTGTTAAAGATTATACTGATAAATTTCTGAAACCTGTCTATACTTTATTTCATCCAAATGGATTTTGCAAAAAGGGAGAAAAATTGTTGGTTGGGTTGCAGGCAACTGCCATTGTTGCCAATACCGATAATTTCACAAACTTAGCAGCATTGAATTCCGCAGAATATTTTGACAATATTGATATTTATTCATTCATGTGGAATTTGGGTACTGTGGAAACTAGCAAGGTTTATTACTCTAGGACCCCGCAATCTCAAGCTTTTGAAACACAGTGGCTGAACAGAATTGACCCTTTGATGAAAGAAAAATCAATATCATTTTTGTGTGAAATGAATTTTTCGGCTGCAAATGCACCTTATATAAAAGTTGAAACGCTCGAAGGTTCATTTGTGTCAATTGTACAATTAATGCGCCAATTTCCTACATTCAAAGGGTTTTCGTATGCTAAATTTCATGCCAATGATTATGGAATAAGAAGTGCAACTGATGCGATTGATAATAGAAGTACTGCAAATACAGTTGTGCCAGCTATTACACATTATCAAATGTATAAAAATGTAGTGAATGCATTAAAATAAACATTCATTATGATTATTACGCAATAATGTAACATTAAAAAATTAAAATAAGTTGTCTATTTTGAAAGTTCACAGTATAAATATTTATTTTGTTATTTCATTTTTTTGGTTCATACCCATTTGTGTCTTTGCACAAATGCCTGTAAATGGTGGATTTGAAAATGAAACAAATTTAACTACGGATTGGACTAATCCATCCGGACTTGGATCTTATGCCATTGTTCCAAATGCGCGAACCGGAAATAATGCTCTGGGATATTCTACATCATTGGTTGCAAGCAGTAGTACTCAGTCGATTAATCCTGCTTTGCCAATTGCAGTTAGTAATGGATATTATTTTCATGCTATTGCTTGGACAATGGGAAGCAATGCTTCTGCTAAACTTTCACTAGGTGTGGCATCAACAGTTTCAGCTATAGCTTCGGGTACTCCAGTCACTAATTCAAATTATAACAATTACGAACGAAAATCGTATAACTATCAAAACACTACTGGTAATACTCAGAATTGGATGATTCGATTAAGAGGAGCAACTGCTACTTCTGGAACAAATACTACTATTTTTGTTGATGATGTTATTATGTATAGCGATTTAACTGCTACTGCAGATTTGACAAAACCTACTAGTCCAACAAATTTTACAAGTGGAACTGTTACTTCGTCATCAATTGAAATAAACTGGACTAACGGAAATGATGCTGAAACCGGCTTACAGCAAACAATTATTTTACGTACAACCAATTCAATTGCCTCAATACCTATAATGAACGATCAGGCTGTTTATTCGAGTGCTGGTGGTATTTTAGGACCAAATACTGTTTCTGGAGATTGGACAGTAGTTTCAACAAGTGTTGAAGTTACGTCTTCAACATTCACTGATAATTCAGTTACAGGTGGAACAAGTTATAAATATGCAATCGTACATCGCGATTTAGCTTACAATTATTCAGTATCTCTTGTTAGTGGCACTATTACAACTCCTGTAAATCCATCAAAACCAAATGCCCCCACAAACTTTAATTTTGGTAAAATAACGTCAAATGAAGTTGAAATGGCCTGGACTAATGGAAATAACACAGGTATAACCATGAATCCAACATTGATTTTACGAACTACAAATCTTAATGCATTAGCGCCGGTTTTGTCCGATAATTCAGTTTATACTGTATCCAATAGTATTGCAGATTGGACTGTACTTTCAACTAGTGTAAATGCAACTGCTACATCTTTTACAGATAATACTGCAAGCGCAAATACATCCTATTTGTATGCAGTTATTCATTGCAGCTCGGCTGTACATTATTCAGCAGCTTTAGTGAGCAGCAATTTGAAAACGGAATTGTCTTTTGCATCTCAAAATATATTTTCTGTTCTCGAATATGGTGCTGATGCAACCGGATTAACTGACAGTTCTCCTGCTTTTCAAGCGGCTATCAATGCTTTAAATACAAAAGGTTATGGTACTTTATATATGCCTCAAGGAATATATGTACTTAATTCACAGGTAGGAATAAATGGGAGTTCAATGTTGTTTGAAATAAAAGGTGATGGCATTGATAAAACCATAATAAAATGTAATAATAGTACCGGTGGAATTAGAATATACTCTTCGAACCGAAGTTCTCAAATAACTATTCATGATTTTTCGATGGTTCCTATGTTGGCAAATAGTGGAACTGCATTTGAATATACCATGCTTTCTGGCGGTAATAGAGAGAACCGGAGCTGCATTGTCGAAAATGTGACTATTCAAAGCAGTGTTAGTAATTCATTTTCAAAGGGAATGAATCTGACTGGCCAATGGCGTACACTTGCAAAAAACATAACAATTTCGGGAAGTCCATTCAGCACAACGGCTGTTATGACGGTGGGAATTGATGTGACAGAAAGTTATACGCCACGGGTAATAAATTCTACTGTGAATAATGCCAATGAGGGAATACTTTATATCTCCGATGCTGGACAGAGTGGTGATTTTGTGGGAAATACACTTACAAAATGTAATTTAGGTATTCGACTAAGCCAATTCACTGGTGTACAACCTCATGTGAATGTAGAATCCAATACTTTTGATTGTTATCAGTATGGTTTAAAAATTGAATCTCGTAAAATCATATTTGTCAAAAACAATACTTTTTCAAATTTGAATGCCACTCCAGGAAGTGATTATTATGACTTGCATATTGAACTCACCGACGGTGCAAATCAAGATGTTAGTGATATTTTGGTTGTAAATAATACTTTTACCCCATCATCAAATACGAAAAGAGTAATGATTTATTTGGGAAATACAGTGTCGAATATTTTTGTAAGAAAAAACACTTTCAATAGTTCTGGTACTGAATTCAGTGTTCCTAATAATTCACCACTTGTTGTTTTCGAAGATAATTCAATAAAAGCTAAAACTTATTTTGACGAAAAATTTGATTCGTACAGTACTGCAACTACACTTTCTGATCCTATAACTAATTGGTTTGTGAATCTAAATCAAAATTCAGGTTCATCACCCGCAATTACTACAGCTGTAGGCTTTCCTGCTGGTACAACGAATATGGCAACTTTGCAAGAACAACTATCTGTAGTTTCTTCTAATAAATACAGAATGGAAGGTAAAAAGTTATCCAACGAAGGAGTAAATGTTGTAGGTCCACAACAAAAACTTTATGCTGCTGCCTTAATTAAAGTTAATAGTATTGGAACCGGCTCACTTTCTGGTTCGTGGTTTTTTGCTCTTAGTGATAGTACATTTACACGTTCACGTGGAAAAATATTTGTTGTGTCGTCGGGAACTGGATATAAATTTGCACTTGCCAAAGGAAATGATACATTTAAAGTTACAGACGCAACAGTTCGTACTTTTGGGGTGCCACAGTTATTAGTTATAAAATATGATGTAAATTCTTCTTCAGTGAGTGATGATTCAGTTTTCCTCTATGTTAATCCAAATATGGCTAATACAGAGCCGTTAACACCAACACTTAATGCAAATATTCAACAAGAATCTTCATTAGATTTTTTATTCTCAGATATTATTTCGGCAGTTTTGTTCCAGAAAGGACCATCCGTTCAAATTGGTGGAATCAAGGTTGCAAATGATTGGAGTGAACTAGCAGCCAACATTACAACTACATTCAATGTTCAAAATCCAAGTCAAACTCCACCAATTTATTATCGAAATGGCAATTTGATAACACCCAAAAATGGCAATTTGAAAGTGTTTTCTCTTCAGGGAACTGAATTGTACAATGGATTTTCGACGGGAAAATTTGCAATAAACTTGACAAAAGGAATATACATTACGCAGTTTATCGATGAGTTTGGAAATAAATCAACAGAGAAAGTAACAAGCTGGTAATATCTTATTTCTATTTACAATCAAAATTATAATTAATCTTCAAATCCACACTATAAAACACACGTTCATATGAAAAAAGTATTTATTATTTCTTTATTAATATGTTCAATTTGTTTCAATCCATTGAAAGCTGCAGAGCTTCAGGTTAATCTTGTTAGCTTTGGTGCTGTTACAGATGGTACTGTTGATTCCTCACCAGCTTTTACAAATGCTCTCCAGGCTTTGAATGTAAATGGAGGAACGTTGATAGTTCCTGCAGGAAGATACATATTAAATAGTGTGGTAACTATGCAACTTTCCGATGCTGTTAATATTAAAATTAAGGGTGCTGGTGTTGGTGCAACGAGTATAGAAGTACGAAATTCTGTGGGTGGATTTCAGTTCAGTTGTCCGGTATCAGTGGGGCGGTTGGATATGAGCGATTTATCGTTAAGGATAACACGAGCTAACAATGGTATTGGCATTCAGTACAATGCATCGATTAGTCAAAATAGCAAACAGAATATCAATTTTAAAAATATTGAAATTCGGTTGATTGAAGAAGTGGCAGTCAATTCTAATCTATTTTTTAATAAATCAATTTATATTGATGGAGCTTATAAGCCAATGTTCGACAATGTGGTAATCTCTGCTGCATTCGGACAAGTAGATGCTCTGCTTTGGGAAACAGGCAAACTTGGTGCAGTTGCCTTTGAACTTTCAAATGTGTATGCACCAAGTTTTATTGATTGTTATGCGTGGTCGCAATATAGGGGTTATTACATTCACGATTATAAAAATTATGGTTCAGACCGTATATGGTTCGACCGTTCGTTTGCTGTGGGTGACTATATTGGAATAGATATTTCGAATGTAAGTTCTTCCCCAATTATGGTTGAAGAAGGTCACTATAATTGCAACACCATAGGAATTAAACTTGAAAATGTGAACAATGCGACTGTACAAACGAGTGCAATGTACAATGTTCACATTACAGATTACCCAAATTACAATGATATACTTTTGCTTAATTGCCAAAATATTAATGTTGTTGACAATATATTTAACTTTAATGCCCATGCTTCCCGTGTTGGAATAGCTGTTCAAAATGCATCATCAAATATAAATGTCAATCGAAATAAATTTACTTTTACTGGTACATCAGTTGTTTCGGCAGCAGGTTGCACCAATGTAAATACCGATACCAATAATTACGATGCAACTGCTTTGCCACCTGTAAAAAACTAAGCTGATGAAATTAAAATTGCTGATTATTTTAGTTTACATCATCTTTGGGCAAAATACTGTGCATTCAGAACAGATGAGGTTGCAGGTAGAACCAACGCTTGCAGCTCAAAATATTTTTTCTGTGCTGGAATATGGTGCTGATTCCACTGGAGTTGCTGACAGTTCTCCGGCATTTCAGTTGGCATTTAACGCTTTACTAGCCAAAGGATACGGTACATTATATATGTCACATGGGAGTTATTTGCTTAATTCACAGATAAATATCTCTGGCGGGGGAATGCTTTTTGAAATTAAAGGAGATGGTGTAAATAAAACAATCATTAAGTGCAATAATGTTTTGGGTGGTATAAAAATTTATTCAGCAAATAGAACTTCGCAAATTTCAATTCATGATTTTTCAATAGTTCCAATGCTTTCAAATAGCGGTACTGCTTTTGAGTATTCTATGATTCCTGGTGGAAATAGAGAAAACAGAAGTTGTATTATTGAAAATTTGAACGTTAAAACAGAAAATGGAAAATCATTTGCAATAGGCTTAAATCTTAAAGGGCATTGGCGTCAATTGGTTAAAGCGGTAGAAGTTTCAGGGAGTGTATTTGTAGGTACACCAGTAATGAAAATTGGCATAGATGTGACCGATAGTTATACACCAAGGGTGATAAACTGCAAAGTGAAATATGCCAATGAAGGAATTGTTTACATTACATCGGCTGGTCAGAGTGGCGATTTTGTAGGTAACAATGTAACATGCTGTAATACATGCATTAAGTTGAGCGAGAACTCAGGCGTGCAACCTCACTTAAATGTTGAAAACAACATTATTGATTGTTATCAATATGGTTTAAAACTTGAATCTCGCAAAATTATATTCGTAAAGGATAACACGTTTTCTAATCAAAATGCAGCTTCTGATGCTGCTTATAATGATTTATTTATTTCATTAACTGATGGAGCAAATCAAAATGTAGCTAATATTTTGATTGTAAAAAACATTTTTAATAAAAGTTCGAGCTCTAAACGGATAATGATTTATTTGGGAACTAAATGCTCGGATATTTTTGTTCGTGAAAACACATTTGATGGAGTCGGAACAATTCTGAGTAATGCAAACAATTCTCCAAATACTATTTTTGAGAATAATATAGTAATTAATAATCTTGTTGATAGCTTGTTATTAAATAAAAACTCTGAGTGCGAACACATCAACTTTTACTATCAAAATAAAAAACTTATTATTTCAACTGCAGGGGATTTGAAATTATATTCCATTCATGGTTCACTGCTATACGGCGGAAGCACAAATGGTATTACTGAAATTGATATGCCAAAAGGAATTTATGTGTCAGTTTTCAAATCGAAAAATGGTAGCGAATGTACCAAAAAATTGATTATTTTGTAAGAAATAGAATCTTATTTTTTTAATATGTTCAAATAATGAAAAAACATCTTATCACATCTGGTCTTACCATATTGAGTTCAACCATACTGATGGCTGAGAAAAATAGTGAACCTGTAAAACAACCAAATATCATTGTTTTTGTTGCTGATGATTCTGGGCTGGATTATGGTTGTTACGGGAATCCATACATTCAAACACCCAACATTGATAAACTGGCAAAGTCGGGTATTAAATTCAATAATGCTTTTAATACATGTCCTCAGAGTAGCCCGTCTCGCATATCAATGATGACAGGTATGTTCGCTCATACGCTTGGTGTGGAAGATTTGGGGGAAGAAATTGATGAGAATACCCCTATGATTCCGTCATTTCTTAAGCAAGCTGGTTATTATACGGGCGCAATACTTAAAACCCATTGGGGTGAAAATGGTACAAAGCAATTTGACTTTTATTACAGTGGTCGGAAGGAATTATATTCTGAATCGTATATGACCAAGGCGAATAAGTTTTATGCCAATTACCAGAGATTTATAAAGCAAGCCAATGATAAACCTTTTTTCTTGTGGGTTGGGTTTATTGATCCGCATCGTCCATACAAAGAGCCAATTACAGATAAAATCCATTCGCCAGAAAAAACAGTTCTTGACCCAGTGATGGTGGATGCTCCACGAACGAGACAAGATATTGCTGATTATTATGATGAGATTCACCGGCTCGATCAACACATTGGAGCCATGCTAAAAGTACTTGAGGAGCAAGAAAAGTTGGAGAATACAGTAGTATTGTTTCTGAGCGACAACGGATTACCGTTTATGCGTGGAAAGGGGTTTCTATATGATCAAGGCATACATTCACCATTTATAGTTTCGTGGCCAGGAAAAATTAAACCAGAGTCAATTCATTCGAATGGGTTGGTAAGTTTTATTGATATAGCGCCTACTATTTTGGATATTGCCAATATTGAAAAACCACAAAATTTCTATGGTGAAAGCATTAAACCAATTTTACTAAACCCAAGCTTGAAGGGAAGAACAGAGATTTATGCTGAACGTAACTGGCATGTTGACGAAGAATATCAACGCACCATCCGTACCGAAAAATATAAATTAATTTACAATGGCTACCCAAATATGCCTGCATCGGGTTTAGATCCTTCTAAAAGTCCTTATTGGTACGACCTTATCGGTGCCAAAAGAGCCAACAAACTTTCGTATGCACAGAGTTTGTTCTTCGAATTTCCGCGCCCTAGCGTTGAACTGTATGATTTAGAAAAAGACCCACAAGAACAACATAATCTGGCATTTGAAGAAGAATTTCTTCCGATTGAAAAAAAATTAATGCTGAAGCTTCGTGAATGGCAAAAACAGACCAAAGACACAGATGTAAAGGCAAAGGAAAAACCTGATGGATTCGACCGTATAACGGGTGCTCCTTTGTTTCCTATGAGTGACAAATCGTCTAAACAGTCAGAATTTTAATTTAAAAATTACACTAAAAAATTACATAACTATTTATTAACTAAAAATTTAAATCAAAAAAAATGAAAACAACTACTTATTTCAAATTATTATTTATGGTTATGCTTTTTGTAAGCAGCCAAAGTGCTAAAGCAACGGTTTTATTTACAGAAAAGTTCAAGAACTCCAGTACTGCTATAACTCCTGCATCTAATGGTTGGATAGTGCCATCAACCCAAACTGCTGTTTCTCCTCCAACAACAACTTTACCTGCGATTATTAATGTTAGTGCTGTGGACATTTCCGATACATTGCACCTGGCTTATGTAGCTGCAGCTGCAACAAATGGGAAAACCTATGGAAAATTGGTAGGTTCAACCTTTGGTACCAAAACTGTATTGTATTTGGCATTTAAAGTTAAAGTGACAGAGTTCGGTGCAATTACGAATAATCAAGCAATTTGGTCAGTAGGATTAGGAAAATCTGATTTCTCAAAAGCGCCAATCAAAATTGGTTTTGAATACACAACACCAAATGGAACACCTGTATTCAATGTGGGAATTTCGAAAGGTGGTGATAATAATAATAACCGTGCTCGAACAGTGGTAAATTATCCTTTGAATACAAATCTTTTATTAGTAGCAAAATATGTAGTAACTACAACGAGCGCAGTAACCGATGATGTAGTAACTCTTTATATTAATCCTGTATTAACGGATGTAGAACCTGCCACTGCCAGTCTTGCTGCCCCTGTTGCTTTTGCCGACTTTGTTGAAACAGATGAAATGGCAATAATGTATCGCCAGGCTGGATTAGGTGCAAAAATTACTGATGTTGTTCTGGCTGATTCATGGGTTGATTTGGCTGCAAACTTTACTACCGGAGTAACACCCATTACTGCAAAGCCATTCACCGTAGCTGCGGAAGCAGGGAAATTGAAAGTAATTTGTGATGAAAATACAATTATTGATGTTTATGACGCTTTAGGTAAAAAAATAGCTTCGAGAACAAGTGTTTTTGGTACAACTGAGTTGAACATTGTTACAAAAGGACTCCATATAGTTAGAGTTGGAAATCAATCCGTTAAAGTAGTTTTGTAAAAACAAATTACTTAAACACTATAACAAAGAGAGGACATCAAGTTTCTTATTGTTTTAGTGTTTTTAAAAGAATGCGTTAACTGACAATTTATAATCCATTGATATTATGATAATTAATCAAAATAAACTGGTGCTTCTGACCGCTGCAAGTTCATTTGTCAATTTGTTGCCAATTATGGCTGCTGAAACAAATCCAATCATCAATAGTCAGGAGAACAAACGTCCGAATATAATATTTTTACTTACTGATGACCAGCGTTTTGATGCAGCTGGCTTTGCAGGCAGCAAAATTGTACAAACACCCAATATGGATATATTGGCAAACAAAGGTGTAATTCTGCGTAACGCATTTGCTACTACTCCTATTTCGGCTGCAAGCAGAGCATCGTTGCTAACAGGAATGTACGAACGCTCGCACCAGTTTAATTTCAAAACTCCACCTTTGAGTAAGGAACTTACGGATAACAGTTATCCTACATTGCTTAAAAAAGCCGGCTATTATACGGGTTATATTGCTAAAATGGGTGTAGTTTTCGAAGATAAAACTTACACGAAGAAGAATTTTGATTATTACAATGAATACATGGGTAATTTTTATTGGAGAGCTGTGAATAATATGACTACGTTACGTCATGTGACAGATATTGATGGTGATAATGCAACCGAATTTATTAGAAACTCCCCTAAAAACAAACCTTTTTTTCTATGTGTTGGATTTAATGCTCCACACGCCGAGGATCACTCGCCACAACAGTATATTTGGAGTCCTTCAAGCGATTCGCTTTATAACAAAACTGTAATACCGCCACCGTTTATGGGCGAGCAAGAATGGTTTGAAAAATTGCCGGTTTATGTGCGTGAAGGTTTTAACCGCGTACGTTGGAAATGGCGATTTGAAACCCCTGAACATTATCAACAAATGGTAAAAGGTTATTTTAGAATGATTTCTGACATCGACAACCAAATTGGCCGAATTATGGCAACACTTAAAGAACAAGGTGTTGCAGATAATACGATTATAGTGTTAATGGGCGATAATGGTTACTTTTTGGGCGAACGTGGTTTGGCCGATAAGTGGTTAATGTACGAACAATCCATACGGATTCCCATGTTTATTTACAATCCCACCGATAGCCGATATAACCAGAAAGAAATAAATAAGTTAGCATTAAATATTGACATTCCACCCACTATTTTGGCTTTAGCAGGAATAAACAAGCCGCAACAAATGCAAGGTGAATCGTTGACAAAATTAATTGAAGAACCACAAACTAACTGGCGTACAGAATATACCTGCGAGCATCTTTGCAACTGGGAAGGACTACCAAAAAGTGAAGGAATTCGTACCGAAAAATGGAAGTATTTCAGATATTTACCCGATACATTGACAGAAGAACTCTATAATCTGGAGACTGATCCTTATGAAAAAGTGAACTTGATAAACGATAAGAAATTTGCAAAAATTGCCGCTACAATGCGTGAAAAATCGCAAGTGAGAATCAAAGAATTAGTATCAAAACAAGTTCAAAAGAAATAAAAATCGGACTAAATTAAAACTTATGAATCATCTAAGAATTTTATTACTTGCTTTGATTTTGTCTTTTGGTTTCGGAGTTTTGCCTACGATAGGCGCCACCGATGCCAAATGGATATATTATCCAGGTGATTTTGAGATCTGGCTGCACAAAGAATTAAACCTCAAGCGCACCGAACGCAATCAACCATATCCACCAATTTGGAGACTGGATGCTCCATATGGAACAGTTAGGTTTACAAAGAATATTTCGTTGAAAAATCCGGAAACTGCTTCGATATCAGTGGATGGTAAGTATTTTATTCGTGGCAAAAATAACGAAATTCTGAACGATTTTAATTCTCAATCTTTTACTTTATCAGAGGGTAAATATACTTTGAGCATTTTTGTGGAGAATTACAAAACCGTTCCCTCCATACTGTTTTCAAGTCCTAGTGTCAAATCTGATAACAGTTGGTTGGTAAGCTCTTTCAATGATGATAATGTGAATGCATCAGTTTATAATTCAAGTGTTTCAACGCTACCACCCTCCACTTTTAAATTGGAGGTAACTCCAATGAACGGAAAAGTGCTGGAAAGCAACGATAATTATACTTTGTATGATTTTGGAAAAAATACTTTTGGATTTCCAATATTGCAAAACTTAAAGGGCAATGGCAAAATTCAGATTTTTTATGGCGAAAGTAAGGAAGAAGCCATGGCAGGAAAACTGGCCGAAACATGGGATGAGTTGAATGTTAAGAATGTTTTTCCAGTAACAGATACATTATCAACTAAGGCATTCCGTTTTGTGAAAATTACAAAGGAAAAAGGAGTGAGTTTTAGTGGATTTTCGATGCTTTATGAATATCTGCCATTAACTCAGAAAGGCAGTTTTAAATGTTCAGACCCCGAAATAAATGATATATATCAAACAGCAATGTACACCTTTCAACTAAACACACGTGAATGTCATTTGGATGGAATTAAACGTGACCGCTGGGTGTGGAGTGGCGACGCTTTACAAAGTTATTTGATGAATTTCTATACGTTTTTTGACGAAGATGTAAATAAGCGTACACTTTGGGGGTTGCGAGGACATGATCCAGTAAAGAAGCACATCAATACCATTTTGGATTATTCATATTATTGGATGATAGGTGTAGAGTCTCATTATCAATATACTGGTGACACTACTTTTGTGAAACAGATTTATCCTCGGATGAAAGAAACCATGAATTTTTGCATTTCGCGACTGAACAAAGATGGATTGACCGAAGGAAAAAAAGAAGATTGGGTTTTTGTGGATTGGGCACCAATTGATAAAACGGGTGAAGTATCCTTTGAACAATTGCTTTTTATCAAAAGCCTTAAAGCCATGAAACAATGCGCATTGGTGGCTAATGACAAAACTACAGCCGATAAAATGCAATTGATGTATGATGAAAAATTGAAGCAATTTGAAACGATATTTTGGTCGACTGACAAAAATGCTTTTTTACATAATCGCAAAAACGGTAATGTCAGCGAAAGCGTAACCCGATACAGCAATATGTTTGCCATTTTGTTTGATATGGTATCGGCAGAGCGCAAAGAACAAATCAAAAAATCGGTGATTTTAAACGATAGTATTTTGTCTATTACTACTCCTTACATGAAGTTTTATGAGTTGGCGGCACTTTGCGAAATTGGTGAGCAAGCGAAAGTGCTCAATTTCGTAAAATCATATTGGGGTGGAATGTTGAAGCTTGGTGCAACTACTTTTTGGGAAACTTATGACCCCAAACTCCCTGCCGATAAACATTATGAAATGTACAAGCGACCCTTTGGGAAAAGCCTATGTCACGCATGGGGTGCTAATCCGGTGTATCTTTTTGGACGATATTTTCTGGGAGTATATCCAACTACAGCAGCTTATAAGAATTACATTATCGAACCAAATCTTGGTGGATTGAGATATATGGAAGGAATAGTTCCTACACCACAAGGTAATATTTGTGTATCGATGAACGAAAAACAAATTTTGATAACAACTGCCGAAAGTACTGGTGGAGAATTGAAATTTACATCCAAATCAAAGCCAATTTGTAAGCAAGGCATTATTATTAAAGTAGGATCAAATCATTATTCCATTCAACTAGATAAAACAAACACAAAGTATGAAGTCAATTATAAATAGTTTTTTGCTGATTGCCAGCTTTTTGATTTTTAATTCGAGTATTTTTGCCCAAACTGATGGGATTTACAATGTAGCTAAATTTGGTGCAAAAGGCGACGGCTTAACTGATTGTAGTAAAGCTTTTCAACGAGCCATGGATGCCATTGTAGAAGAAGGCAGCGGACAACTTTTTATACCAAAGGGTTCGTTTTTGATAAAGAAACAAATTGTAGCACCCAACTGTAAACAAATTAATATATCAATCGTAGGACTTGGTTTGGGAATTTCAAATATATTTTGCGACAACGAAACAGGTGTATTTCAATTTAGTTTTTTCAATATCAACTCTCAATTTACCATCAAGGAACTATCCTTATTTGCCATTCGTCCCAATGCTGGTACGGCTTTCGACATTCAATTTCTGAAAAATGGAAATGCTCACCATAGGGCATTGATGATGCAAAATGTGGAAATGCGTGGCAAAGATATTGGCAAAGATTATTTTAGCATAGGTGTGAAAGCGGATAATATATGGCGACCGCTTTTTACTTCAGTAATTTTTGCAGGTCCTTTTGGCAAAGACATTTCAACCGATTTAAGCAAGGAATCGCTAAGTTATAAAGCAAAAGTAGCGTTTGATGTGTCGCATTCTTATGCACCTCGATTTGTTAATTGCTATGCGTGGGCTGCTGAAATTGGTTATAAAATGGTAGATGAAGATGAACAAGGAGCCGAAGATGGTGCATTGCTCAATAGTTTCGCGGTGGAATGTGGCACTGGAGTGGATGTGTTTTCAAAAGGCGTGGAACCTCAATTATTGATTGACGGAGGACATTATAATTGTAGGGATTACGGTTTGAAAATTAACGGACGTAAGTTTGTGAATATCATCAACTGCCTGATGTATAATGTGGATAGACAAAGTGTAAACCCAAACTATACTGATATTTATCTCGAAAATTGTAATAATGTAATTCTTTCTGCCAATATATTTCAATTTCCAGGAAATGTAAACAGGCAGAATATCGTGGTAGGCAATAAATGTTTCGATATCGATATAAAAAACAATCGTTTTAATGCAGTATGCAATGGAATAACTGTTGAAAAAGGATCTCGCAGAATAGTAATTAAAGACAATGGTTTTGCTGAAAAAGTGGTGAATAAACTGAAAGATAATTCTGCAAATGAGGTGATATCAGATGTTAAGTAAAAAATGTAAGAAAAGCATTGAATATCGCTAAAAAAGTATAATATTTAAAATCAAAAATGATTGTAAGTTTGTATCCGAGATAATGGAGTAATTAATTTATTATTTGCACAAACCAATTAAAGAATTTTAGTCAAGCAAGTCTTTTTAATAAATCTTTTTTTAAAACAAACAAAATGAAAACAAAAAAATTACTTTTTTCAGCATTAATGCTTTTTTTTAGTTTGCTATCATTGTATATTAATGCTCAAAATGTGAGTATTTCAGGTGCTTTAGGCATAGTTGATGGCACAAGTTATTCAACACTTAAACTTGCTTTTGATGCAATTAATGCAACAGCATCTCAAACTGGAGCAAATATTTTGGTTAAAGTTAATGCCACAACGGATGAAGGAGTAGCACAATGTGCTTTAATGACTAAAACTGCTGGAAATGAGTGGGCTACATTAAAAATATATCCTACTTTTACAGGTGTTACTGTAAGTGGAAGTTTTACTGGGGCTCAAATTTTATTGAGTGGTGTTAAGAACGTAACTATAGATGGTTCTTTAAATGGTAATGGAAGCTCCAAAGACTTAACTATTACTAATACAGCAAAAGGTGCTATTGTTTTAACTGCCGATGCTTCGAACAACACAATTAAAAACTGTGTAATAAAAGGAGGAAATACAACTGCAACTGCAGGTATTATTTATACATCAACAGCAGCAACCACTGGTATGGATAATAATACTATTACGAACAACGACATTACAAATAGTGGAAGTCGTCCTTATTACGCAGTTAATATTTTGGGTACTACTGGAAGTACGAATGATGGAAACATTGTTTCAAATAATAATTTATACAATGTTTGGGTTTCGGGAACAGCTGCGGTTAATACAGCTGCAGTTTATGTAGGAAATTTCACAACAAATACGAAAGTAACTGGAAATAGCATATACGAGACAGCAGCGTATGCATTTGCTCCAACAAATACTTGTACAATTAGTGGAATTTTATTTTCAAATACTGTAGCTGGTACTGATGGAACTGAAATTAGTGGAAATTATATTGGTGGTACTTCAATTCAATGTGGAGGTAGTAACTTAGAAATTACACCATCGGCATTCAAAACAAGTTTCAGAGCTATAAACTTTTCAGGTGGTGCTGTAACTGGAACAGCGCATACCATTAGTTTAAATACGATTAAAAACATATCGATACTTGGTAGTTTTTCGGAAGCTGTGTATGGCATTTACGGTGCTGGACCAGGCTTACAAATAAGTTCGAATATAATTGATAATATTTCAAATACCGCAGCTACAGCAACTGCAACTTTACAAGGAATTACATCATCGTCAACCTCACTTACAGCTCCTTTATTGATTTCAAACAATACCATTAAAAATCTTACAAACAACTCTACAAGTGGTGGATATGACTTTGGTCACTCGTTGGCAGGTATAGTACAATGGGGTACTGGAGCTGCAACAGTAAGTGGAAATACTGTTTTAAATCTAACTAATAATACTACAGTACAAGGAACACGCGAAGCGGGTATAATTTTAGCAGGAGCTTGTCAAGATCCTAATAAAGTGGTTGCAATTAATAACTTTATAAAAGGCATATATGTGCCCGACCAAACAGTAGGATGGTCTTTAATTTACGGTATTCGTTGTAATGGTTCAAATGTTACTCCTTGGGGTGTAGGTGCAACCATTGTAAATAATATTGTTTCATTAGATGGAAACTCTAAAGCCCAAATTTGGGGAATATATGATCGTGCTTACATCGATGGAACAGCCACAACAACTTATACAAGTTTAAAATGTTACTATAATACCGTAATAATAAGCGGAACAACAACTGCATCTCAATGCACTTGGTCATTATATCAATATGTTGCAAATTCAAAAAAAGATATCCGTAATAATATATTTATAAATACAAGAACGACTTCAGATAATAATTTTAAAAATTTCGCAATGGGTGGGACAGCCATTGGTGCTACATCGGCAACTGACATTGTTGACTTCAACAATTATTTTGTAAGTGGAACAAATACAGCTCTATATGGTGCTGCAAGCCCGGGTGTGAATACATTAGCCGGCATTAAATCGAGCACTGGTGGCGATGCAAATAGTGTAAATGTTGACCCACTGTTTACTAATGCTGGTGGTATTCTTGCAGAAGATTATAAAACATCTTCGAGTGTTACCACATTAGTTGCAACTCCAATAGTAGGTTACGAAACTGATTTTGCAGGTATTACACGAACAATTCCTCGCATGGGTGCTTACGAAAACTCAATTACAACTAAACTTACAAACATTGAACAAGGTAATGAATTTTCAATTATTTCAAATTTAAGTGGGATTGTAGTGCTTTTAACCAAAAAATCAAGCATTGAACTTTATAACATAAATGGTATGTTGATTGAGAAAGTAATTGCTGATGGGGCATATTCCAGAAACTTAAATAATGGCATGTATGTTATTCGGGTGAATGGAAAAGCTGTGAAATTTATTAAGTAACAAAAAAAGTAAAATTTCATATTCAAAGATTACCACTTTTTTTGTAAAATAAGAAAGTGGTTTTCTTTGTTGATTATCTTCAATAATTTTTTTCTAAGTACATGACAAAAAATTGAAAATATCTATATTTGATTGAAAATCAGTATTTAATAGTACAGTTGCAATAAAAGTTAGACCATATTTGAAAAAGCTTTTCGTCTTTCTTCCATTGTTAAGTATTCTGATTGGCTTTTGATGTTCGTGTAAATATATTCCGACCAAATAAGCCCAACAAAATGCAATGGTTACTATAGCCACAAGCTTCTCAATTCTCTCAATATCAGTCAAATGAGTGTCTTCTAAATTGAATCCACTTGTTTTCATTGCTC